>CANQOJ010000152.1 GCA_947625455.1 uncultured Clostridia bacterium
GAAGCCTTTCCATAGGCTGTTCGCGCTGCATATCCGACTTTATTTCGTCTATGCACCTAAGCTGTGAATTTGTTTCTATATACGGGAAATGCTGTTCAAAATCCTCCTGCATTTCGTCGTCTTCGGGAAATGCGTAACCTTTGCTTTTCATTCTCGCGGAATAAAGTTCGATAAGCTCCGCCGCCATTTCCTTTACGGCGGCTTTGGCTTTGGCTTTTGATTTCTGCCACTGTTCGCCGCCTAATTTGTTAAGTTTTACGTTTGAAGTATCTCCCGAACCTATATATCTTGAAACAAGGTCAAGCTGTGTGACGGGAACGTGCAGAACGTCAGAACCCGCGTATTTTATGCGGATATAGTCCTTTGAAACACCGCCCGCGTCAATTTTATGAACACCGTCAAAAATGCCTATTCCGTGCGAATAATGCACCACAAGGTCGCCCACGGAAATGTCCTCTAAAGAGCGTATCTCCTCTCCCTTTTTGCGTTTGGGCAGTTTGCGCCTTTCCGCGTGGACGGGCGTGTGCGTAAACACCGCGAGGTTGCCGTACTCAAAGCCCGCTGAAAGCGTGCCCTCCGTAACAAGTATTTTCCCCGCAACCACATCTTCGGGCTTTGTGTAATAATCGGCATTAAAGCCGTCCTCCCGCAGGTCAGAGGCAAGATTTTGCGCGCCTTTCTGAGTTCCCGCAAAGATAAAACAGCATTTGTTCAAGTCAAGATAATGCCTTAATCCGTCCTCAAGTATCTTGTATTCACCGCTCCACGGCGAAGTCTGGACAGCGTTTACCGCATTTATCGAGATACCGAGCTCCAAACCCCCGCCGCTTAAAAAGCTTTCAAAATACACGCGCGTTCTTGACTTTAAAATATCGGCAAATTCAAGCCTTGTCAGCGCAAATCTGTCCAAGCCTTTGCAGATTTTGTTTTCATCAATGAGGATTTTCAAATCCTCGGAATGTTGGAGCGAAGCCGCTCTTATGCTTTCGCGGACGGCGCTGTTTTCGCAGACGAAAACGCTTTTTGCATAATCGAATATCGTTTCCTGCTTTTCATAGCAAAGCGGGAAATATCTGTCGGTATGCGTTTCAATTCCACCGCGAAGATTTGTTATGTCATTTTCGAGGTTTTTTTTGATTTCAGCCGCGTTTTTTGACCGCAACTTCTTAGCAATCGCTTCAATTTTATCCGCTAACTCTTCCCTGCTGTCGAAAAGCGTTTCTTTTGCAGGAGCGATTACAGCATTTTCGAGAATGTTTGTTCTTCGCTGGCTTTCAACGTCAAACTCGCAAAGGCTGTCTATATCGTCGCCGAAAAGTTCAATTCTGAACGGGAATTTTGCGCTTGGCGAAAATACGTCGACAATACCGCCCCTTACCGAAAACTGTCCGCTCCCCTCAATCTGGTCGCACTTTGAATATCCCGCAGAGACAAGCCGCGAAATAAGTTCGTTTTTGTCAATTTTGCCGCCCGAAGTAAGCTTAATCGTGCGCTTTTTGAGTTCATCATTCGGAATGGTAAGCTGTGACGCGGCAAACGCCGAGCAAACTGCCGCCAGACATTTCCCGTTTTGCATTGCGCAAAGCGTTTCAATGCGCTTATGTTCATATTCAAGAGACGCCGCGTCAGCGCCTGTGATATTTAAATCCTTTTCGGGATACAGATATGCCGCGTCCTCGCCCAGAAGCGAATTTATGTCGGATATAAGCTTTACCGCTTCGCTTTCGCTTTCCGTAATGACAAGCGCGGGCAAATTGTCGTTCAGCTTTAAAAGTGCTGAGATATAATGCGCTTTATGGATATGCGAAACGCCCGTGACAAGCGCGGGCAGGGGGTTGTCGGATTTTAAATACTTTATTAACCGCAAAAAGTCGCTGTTTTGCTCTGCGGCATTTACAAAAAAGTTCATATATGCCTCCATTTAGAGGTTAGAGATTAGATATAAGAGGTAAGAGTTGAAGTCAAAAGCAACTCTAAACAGGAAAAGTTGTTTGTGCTGTGTTGACTAGAACGCACATTAAACAGAAAAACAGCGTTTCCGCCGCGAGGGGTTCGGGGTGCAGCCACGGCTTTGGCGAAGCGGGAAGGTTGTTTGAATAAGCGAAACGCGCTTCCGCTTCGCCAAAGCCACGCGCTACGCGCGCCAAATTCGCGAAGCGAATTTGGGTGGCTGCACCCCGAACCCCCGCCAAAGGACGCATTATCCGCCTGCGGCGGAAAACGCTACGCTCCTTTGGAATCCTCGTTACGCTCCCATAGCGTTGTTTTGCGCCTTAATCATCGTAAACATATCGTCGTTCAGGAATTGAATTTGTTCATAGCTTCTTCTGTTTTTCCGCTTACCATAAGTTCAATGGACTTTACGGCATTTTCAAAGCACTTTTCAAGCGCTTCGCCGTCCTCTTTCTTAAAATGCCCTAAAACCCAGTCGGCAAGATTATAGTCGGGGTGCGGTTTTGCGCCTACTCCCATTTTAATTCTGGGAAACATATCGCTTCCCGAAAGGTAAATTATGCTCTTTATGCCGTTGTGACCGCCGTCGCTTCCCTTTCGGCGTATCCTCAGATGACCGGGTTCAAGCGATATGTCGTCAAATACGACTATCACTCGTTCGGGCGGTATCTTGTAGAAATTCATGGCTTCTACGACAGCTTCACCGCTGTTGTTCATAAAAGTTGACGGTTTCATTATAAGGCAATGTTTTCCGGAAATGACAGCGTCGCAGGTAAGCGATTTGAACCTTATTTTCTTACAGCTAAGCTTGTATTTATCGCACAGCGCGTCAATTGTCATAAAGCCTATGTTATGTCGGGTATTTTCATACTCCGTGCCGGGATTTCCCAGTCCGCAGATTATATACTCCACCGCGCCCAAAGGCTCTTTTTTCTCACTTTCAAGCTTATTGAAAATATCGAATATCGACATATTTTCTCCTTTATCTCACGACTAAACCCGCCCGAATTGCTCCGAGCGGGGGTAGTTATTTTGCCGGATTATGTCAGGCAATGCGGATTATTTTGCAGTCTTTAGCCAACGGGTGAGTTTTAAGAACGGGTTTGACAAGCTCTTCCATTTTTCCGAACGAATCTCCGTAAAAATAAAGCGCGGTAAATTCGTTAAGCTCACGCCAGCTTCTTAGTACGCCGTTTTCGCCTACAGCGTTACCGAGCTTTTCTATTAGTTCGTTTATATCGTTGTTTTCATAGACTTCTTTGGGCAAATCAACGCTCAGATAAATCCCCAAACCCTCGTAACTTCCCACAGGAAATTTTTCACCGCCGTCAACTTCAAGCTCGGAGCCTTTCGCGATATTAAGGTGGTTAATATAGCTTTTGAAGCGCTCGAACGCGTCATCATCACCCGAAAACTCTATTTCAATATCACAGGACTTTATCTCGCCGTTTTTCTCCATTAAAGTCCCGCCGCCCGTGATTTCGCCGAGACTGCGCTTCTTCAGCGCCTCGTCAATCATATCTTCAAGCGGGAAACGGTGTTTCGGCTGGAGTTTTTCATTAAGATGCAGTACAACTAGCATAATCAGACAATGTCGTTTGCGTCAAACGGATCACCGCATTCGGGGCAGAATTTCGGGGGATTTGCGGGATCTTTCGGCTCCCAGCCGCACTTGTCGCACTTAAACAGCGGTACTCCCGCGGGCTTGGGCTTTCCGCACTCAACGCAGAACTTGCCTTTATTCTGCGCACCGCAGGAGCAAGTCCAGAAGTTGCCGTCGGCGGGCTTGGGTTTTCCGCATGACGAGCAGAATTTGCCCGTGTTGCCTGCTGCTCCGCATGAACATGTCCAGCCGCCGCTATTTTGATTATTGTTGTTCTGATTGTTGTTTTGCTGGGCGTTTGCCTGCTGTTGAGCCGCCATTGCTACCATATTCTGGGGATTTATGCCGTTAGCCTGCTGTGCCATATTCATGCCCATAAAGCCCATCATTGCCCCGCCCTGGTTGCCTGCGGCTATCTTCATAGCGTCGCTCTGCGACATAGCGTAGTTTGCCGCCATCATTCCCGGATCGCGCATAACAGCGGTCTTTTGAAGCTGTTTAAGCATTTCCTGGTCTTCGGGCGGAATAGACGGTGCGTTCATACTGAAAGAACTTATGGTAATTCCGCGAAGTTCTCCCCACTTCTTGCTTAGAACTTCATTAAGCGCGTCGCAGATTTCGATAGTATGCGACGGCAGAGCGCTCGGTCTTACTCCGCTGTCGGAAATCTTGCCGAGAGCGGGCTGGAGAGCGGTTACTATCTCGCTTTTGAGCATGCTGTCGAGGTTTTTCTTGTCGTACTTATCCGTAAAGTTACCGCAGACGTTTGTGTAAAACAGCACGGGGTTTGTTATCCTGTAGGAATACTCGCCGTTGCAGCGCAGAGATACGTCAACATCGAAATTTATGTTTTTATCGTAAACTCTAAAAGGAATGGGCGTAGCGGTGCCGTAGAGATTGCCCATTATTTCCTTTGTGTTTATATAATAAACTCTCTGGTCGGTTGCCGCCTGTCCGCCGAAAGTAAATCTCTTGCCTATTTCCTTAAACGTTTCGGCAATGGTATCGCTGAGATTGCCGTAGAATATGCTCGGCTGAGTTGAAGAATCGTAAACAAACTCGCCCGGCTCTGCGCAAACTTCGGCAACCTTTCCGCTTTCAACGATAAGAGCGCACTGCCCCTCGTTTACGTTGATAATCGAGCCGTTGGAGATTACGTTATCGGAGCCGTTTTTGTTTGAACTTTTGCCGCCGACTTTTTTGTATCCGCGAACTGCCAGAGTTGTACCGGCGATAGCGTCGCAGTAGAAATAATCTCTCCAGCTGTCGCCCAGAACGCCTGAAAGCGCGCCGATTCCTGCTTTAAGTAAACCCATAGTAAACTCTCCTTTACATTTTAAAAATATTAAGCTACTTTAATTATACAACGTATTCTCCGTGTTGTCAAGCAATTTTTGAAAAATCGCGCTAAACTTCTAGAAGCTAGAATTTAAGAAGTTAGAGGCTAGAGGCTAGCGCAGTATATAGTGGACAGTGGACAGTATTCAGTAAAGGTTCCGCTTCGCGGTTATTTAGATTGTGTTCATATTATAAGAGCGTAAGCCTGTCAAGGGATTGCGCTCTTTTTCTTTCAAACAACGTCCGAGCGCTCCGGGGTGCAGCCACCCAAATTCGCTGTGCGAATTTGGGCGCGCGCAGCGCGTGGCTTTGGCGAAGCGGGAAGCCACGCTTCGCCTATTCGGACAACTTCTCCGCTTCGCCAAAGCCGTGGCTGCACCCCGGAGCCACGGGCGAGGTTTGGGTGGAGAAGAGCGTTTGCTCCTTGCGGTACAAACAACTTTTCCTCTTAAAAGTTGGCTTGACTTCAACTCTAGCCTCTAACCTCTTAAAACTCTAGCATCTAATTGCAGTAAATTGCAGTTCCATTCAAGTTATACTTAAAGAAAAACTTGAAAGGAGTTATTATGTCAACAGTATTCAGAGTTGAAAAGAA
>CANQOJ010000153.1 GCA_947625455.1 uncultured Clostridia bacterium
AACGAAATATCGACGCCATCTCCGCCCTGCAAAAAGAAAATTGCAGATTGATTCAGGAATGCTATCACGATATTTATGTTTTTGACAGCTCTGACATACAAGCCGAAACGGATGGGATTGTAAGGGTGACTGAAAGCAATTTCTCAGAATTTAGCAAAATATATCAAGTTGACTCCAAAACATATTGGAGCGCAGAACGTATTTTTAGAACGCTGAATGAGTGGCTGATATATCTGCTGTATCGGGAAAACATTGCCGTAGGATACATCTGCGTAAGAAACGGTGATATTGTCAGCTTAGGCTATAGGGATAATACATTTGATAAATCTGCTTATAAGGCTTTAGTAACCGTCATATTGAGAGATTTACAAGTGGCAGGGTATAAAAAGTTGATATTTTTCAACGACGACGAGGAAAGTCAGTCTGCCGCGCTGGAGCTTGGCTTCTCCTGTGTCGGTGTATATGTTTTATATTTTACAAGCGTATAGGCTCAATTTTTAGGCTTGCCGGTAAGTTGAAAGCCCTTTAGAAACCTAAAGGGCGCACTTTTATACATACGAACCGACAGCCGACACACGGAGCTTCAAGTGGCGGAACATCTCTAATTTGTAAGCTGTTGATAACAATGTGACAGTGGATATTTTTACTGTGATTGTGACCATCGACGTGGGTGCAAACAATAGCCTGATGTCCTGCAAAGTGCTCGCGGCAAAACTGCTCACCCAACGCTTGCGCCCTGTCAACAGTCAGCCCATTCTCAATGCTGTCGCGCGGGTCAAAACTGATTATGTAGTGATGACTTTTAACGTCGCCCCGACTTCGGTTTTTTCCGTATTGGAGATTAGATTTCATACAGGCGATTGCGAAATCATCATCGCCGCAATTCAGAGTAGTGAAGCGGCAGTTTTCACGAGGAATAAGCCTGCCGTTCTCATCAAGAATGGGGTTGTTCGTGAACTCGTCGTGTTCAAACAACAGATATTTTTCGGCCGCGCCGTAATCTGCATTTTTAGAGCTTAAGTGTTTGAACGTCGCCAACCGCATCACCTACCTTTCGCAAAATTTCAAATTTCAGATCGGCGAGGTCGGAAATTGCCGACCGAACATCACTATAAAGCGAGTTATACGACACACCGTGCTCGTTGATATACCGTGCAATCTGATTGAGATTCCCGCCGATTTTGCCGAGTTGGGCTGTCAGCGTGCCGACGCTGACAGTAGTTTTTCGTTGATTGGCGACATTGTGATGATAGGCTTGATGACTGCATCATAAGTCATTCGGGTTTTGACGACAGCGCTGCGTTTGGGTGTGTTATATATTTTGACATAACGTTTAAAATACAGAAAAAGCAACCAGTGCAGACAGAATTTGAGCATAAAAAACCAACGTATCAATTTGAATTTGGCACGTTGGTAACATTTTTATTTAAAGCAGGGTTTGGGGAAGGCTACTCCCCAACAATATTCCGCGCAAGACAAAATGAGCATAATGCAAGCTGGTTTTGTTGCTGCTCGCACTTCGCGGTCATAAACGCCCATAAGACAAGCTGATTTTGCAGCCAATCGACCGTCCGCAGGACGCTCTCTTGGGCAAAATCCCGCGTGTCTCGCTCGTGTTTGCAGACAAAACCCCGCGTGCATACGCCAAATTTGCTCCCGCGGTAAAATCTTGCTCTTTTAAAATTTCCACCCCCAAATTTTTCATTTATTAGAATACATCAATCATTCACTTTTTCGGGTTTTGATCAGCATGCACATCCCGACATTCGTCGAGAATAGCAAAATATTGGAAATCATCTAACGGGTCGCAATATGGTTAAACTGCGTATTATAGCCATTCCAAAGGCATTAATTTCATAAATTTACAAAAGGGTCTGCCAGTTTGCGGCAGGCCCTTTTACAATAAAGTGTAGATTTTTGCAACAAAGTGTAGATTTTTGCAAATCGCACATGTAAAAATACATGGAGATATTTTAGCACAGATATTTTAAAAAATCAATACTTCCGAGAAAATATTTTAATGATTTCGCCCAAAAAATCTGACAAAAAATTCTTTGCAAAAATCTACACCTTTTCGCAAGACCCGTTTTGGAGTCCTTGCAATAACGCAAAATATTAGAACGGAGTGTGTCTGATGAAATCATTGTTCAAACGTTTTGTGGCATTCACGCTTTGCGTGGTTATGGCTTTCGCTCTTGTGGGCGATCTCGGCGGCGCTTTGCCGATTTTTGCGGCGTCAACATCGTCGGAACCTGTGGCCAACGATTGGTACACCAAAGTGTTGGCACTTGATGTCATACATCGAAGCGCATACAATAACGACCCAGTAATCTATCACGAAGTTATTTACTATAACGGCAGCTCATTTGATAACGATTATATCTCTTATAATGAAGGTAGCGGCATTGTCACCGTCAACACCATCGATGATTACGGCGTGTTCGTCGGCTTTGCTGTCTTGGCGGGAAACGACATCGTCTCGTTCGCCACAGAAGACGGCAAGGAAGTTCTGAAGATCGATTACAAGTCGGTCATTGATGGAAAATCGCTCGTACACGAGGTTAAGATTAACGTATTCTACATGGATGAGCCGCATTACGGCGCAGACTTCGGTGCGGGCTCGGGCACAGGCGATGAAAACGACGTTTGCTATATCGCTCTGGACGAAAACGGAAATATTTTGGAAAAGGGAACCTCAACTGTCAATGACAAGGTTGAGGACAGATTCTATATTGTTGACCCTGATTGGGTCATCACCGATATTAACGGCAAGCTGAGCCTTAATAATGGTGACTTTTACAAGAAATACAACTTTAATGCGGGAGGCGTCGCGAAGCTTTACAACACCTCGGCGGGGCTCCATACCGACAAGACAGTTTATGCAACCGAAGCGTACGGCGACGACATTAGCGGCTCTCGCACGTTTGACGTAACGCTTGAATCGTGGTATGGCGGCAACGCGACCGCCGACATCGGCCTGATTCTTGACGCCTCGGGCTCGATGGCGTTTTCTGCCTCTGATATGATCCCGATGCAGCTCGGGCAAGGAGACAATATAACCGAACTCGAAGAAATTTTTACATGGCTTGATCACAATACCGCTGATGTTACATATAGTTACGATAAGGAGCTTGAAGAAAGAGCCGAACGTAAGTACGGCAATTATACGCTCAGTTATGACGAAGCCACCAAAGAGTATACACTCTCAACAAATGACAGCAAAGGCTATTATTATACTTCGGACGGAAGTTCGGAGGCAGGCGCAACATACACGTTCAAGGCGAACGAATATCTTCCGCCTGAAGTAGTCGACATTCTGTTGAAGCAGAAGGACACCGACAACTCAAAGCTCGGTTACAGCGGCTATTCATATTATGTTTACGACAGAAGAGACAGCCACAGCGAGTTCAACCCCCTCGGCTATTGGGGAGGGCGGTTTGCAAAAACGGATCCCTATACCGTCACGACAACCTACCCTGCGCCCGAAGATATGATAGGGCATTATACGTTTGATGACACGCTAAAAAATGAAATAGGCAGCGGTGAAGCTGCATTTATTAACAATGTTGAAAAGGGCAAAACGTTTGATAAAGATTCAGCGCCGACAGAGGCGGTTGCGCCCGAATATGTTGATGGCGATCCTAAAACGCTTGATTTAACAGCAACTGCCGAACAAGGCGCTCTTTTAGCAGATGTTAAGGCTACAGAATCTTTTACTATCTCAATGAGGGTAAAAGCGGGTGAGTTATTAACCAGCGGAAGTGGTGTTGATAAAACTCCTTTAGTATATATTGGCAGCGGCACAGATAATTATATTTCTGTATATAGACAAGGCGGTGGTTCTGATCCAAGAAGAAGAATAATAGTTGCTGTAAACGGAAGCACAGTAGAAAATATTGGAAATGTTTTTCAAAAAGCGAACAAGGGGCTTGGTACAGACAGCTGGGTAAATATATCACTGACTTATAATAATTCTACCAAACAAGCTAATGTATATTTATCAGTAAAAGCTAAAGAAAATGGTACTAATGACGAAGGTACAAGTTTTGACATTGATCTTAGCGGATATACGCTTGATTTTAGCAACGCAGACATTATCATTGGCGGAGATGTAGTAAATAAACCTCATACTAATCGATATACAGATACCCAAATGACTACATTTTGCGTATTTAACAAAGTATTAAATTCAGGTGAAATTGAAACATTAAATACAGAAAAGAATATAAGCAATAGTTCTACCATGGAGAGTATTGGCGGTTTAACTGCCTTTTACGATTTTGGCGACGGTGAAGGCGATAAATTAGGAAACCGTGTTACTTCGGCAAGCGGTTCTCTCACCTTCATCGAGCAAGCAAAAGACGGCTCATTCACCAAAACACCGCTCACAGGCGACACCGAGCTCGAACCGAATTATAAAGACAGCGCGCTGAATCTCACGCAAACCGCAAAGAACGGAGGAATTTTGCTTGACGCTGTTCCGACAGATAAAAATAATTTCAGCATTTCATTTAATGTAAAGAATGTAGAAAACGATACGCCAACACATGAAGCCGAATTGGTTTACATGGGCCCGTCAGATACAACCAAGACATACTATAATATCTTCCGTTCGCAAAATGAAACGGAAACTAAGAGTGGTGATACAAGACATATAAGATTTTCTCAAGAGAGTAAATACGGTACCAAAGCCAGCGGTTCAAATGCTTTTAACCAAAAAGATAATCCTTGGAAAACAGTAACATTCACAGTTAATAATGGTGCTGTAACAGCTTATGTAGATGGCGCAAAAAGTACAGGCGTCGTCACATCTGATGTAGCTTTAAGTCCATTAACCGAAACTGATTTTGCCATTATTCTGGGCGGATTAAAAGATCTGTATGACGGCAAAGATATTTTAATCGACGAATTATTTGTCTATAATAAGGCGCTTGATGAGAGTGAAGTGTCGCAGCTTTACAAATCGCTGCAAGACCCGGAGCCAGTTGCCTCGTCGAAGTACGTCGCCCTTGACGACAGCGGCAACATCATCGCAAGTATCGACGCCAAACTTGTTAACGAAGGTAACCCCGACGCTATGCGCGGGTGGTACTATGTCAACTCGACCAGCAAGTGGGATGAATACTATAACAACCCCGAAGTCGGCACTTCAAAGGACCTTAAAGCCGTTCCGACTAAAGAGGTCATTCAGAATGATATCTCGCTTGGCAGCCTTCCCGAAATGATTCAGGGAAAGTTAGAAAAAGGTTGGGAAGGCGACTATTCAAAAGGCAACGGCGGGTTTATCTATACGGGCAGCGATGATTTCACATTAGAAGCCAACGCTACTGAATACTATTATTATACGCCCGACAACAACAGCGGCACAACAACCGATTATCTCACAGCTGTACATGCGCATGATTATTCGGAAGAACTTTATGAGCATGAGGGAAAAGCCGC
>CANQOJ010000154.1 GCA_947625455.1 uncultured Clostridia bacterium
TTGCCTGCAAAGGGCGCTCGGCAGTTTTTCCGCTGTCCGTGTTTGTGAACACAACGTTTGCGGGGATTGTCACCGTGTACGACGGCTCAACGTTATATCCTATGCTCACCGTTCCTGTCTTTTCGCTGTCGTTTTCATCTATTACCCCGCCGATTGAATAAACCGTTGCCATAATAAGCAGCGTAAGGGCTTTCAGTATGCTCTTTATCATGTTTCATCTGTCCCCCTTTTAAGGTCATTCAGCCTTGATTACCGCAATTATGTCCGCATTGTTTGTGGGAGTAAGTTCTTTGTTCATGCGGTATGGCTGAATATGTAAAACGGCATTGTAAACGCCTTTTTCTATTGTTTTGCTTAAAGCTATATCATAAACGCATTTCCCCGGTTCAATAAGCCCCGATGTGTATAAAATTTCTGATTTGCCGTCAATATCGGCTTTCAGTTCAAACTTCAGGTAATACAGCCCGCTGTTTTCCTGCGGGTTGTAAAATGCGGTGGTAATGCGGTTTGTTTCGGTGTTCAGGCGAATTGAGGTTATACCCGGAACAGTAACTCCCTGCTCGGGATATTCTTCGCGCTCGGAAATCACCGTAAACTCCACGCCGCCTATATATGTTTCGTTATTTTTTGCGCTCAGATACCCCGCCAGAAGCCCTAAAAGAAACCCCGCCAGAATAAGCAGTACAACCCATAAATTATGTTTTCGGTTTTCCGCGTTCATATATGCCGCGCCTTTCGTTATGAATTAAGGACGTTTTTGTCCTCACATTATAATATGTAAGTGGAGCAAAAAGGTTCAAAAAAATTTTTAAATGCTATTGACAAGTTGTGGAATTTGTGTTATAATTTCTTTGCCATGTAAATTGAATAAGTTTAGAAAAGGTATCCACTTTTACCCCCGGTAAAAGTGCATGCTTATTTTTCGTGTACCTTTTCTAAACCGAAAACAATTTACGTGGCAGTGATTGAAGCTTGCATTTTTACAAAGTGCGTGGCTTCGACGCTGCGCACTTTTATTTTGCGGGAAAATGCGCGGCAAATAACAACGTTATACCGCAATTTTAAGGAGGATTTTAGATGAAAGTAAGAAAACTTGGCGCAATTCTTTTGGCAGGTACTCTCGCGGCAACATCTGCGGCAATGGTTTAAAAGACTATTTTGGCGGTGCCACAATACACTACAACTCCACAGGTCCCGAAGTAACCCCCGACACCCCGAGTTCGTCAAGTTCTTCATCTAGCACCTCATCAAAGCCCGCAAGCACATCAACACCAACAAGCACTTCAACATCAACAAGCACCTCAACCTCAACAAGTACATCTACTTCAACTTCGACATCAACTCAGAACGCTTCAACAACACCCTCAGGCAGCGGCAGTGCTTCAGGCACAGGCAGTGCGTCTGACAGTGCTTCAAGCAGTTCTTCCGACAGCGGTGCTGACAAAGAGGATAACGCCGACACAGGCTTCGGCGGTATCGCTATGACGTTAGGTATTGTTGCCCTCGCAGGCGCGGCGGTTGTTGTCGCTAAGAAAAAGCACTGATTAAATAACAAATCCTCTTTCATAAAAAACGGCTCACGGAGTAAAAACCGTGAGTCGCTTTCTAGAAGCTAGAAATCAAGAAGCTAGAGGCTAGAGTTTAATCTAAAACAAGATTTCCTTTTCAAACCTTGTTTTAATTCAAACTCTAGCCTCTAGCCTCTAAATTTCTAGCTTCTAGCCGTGCAACTTTTGCCTTGCTTTCGATATTTGCAGTTATCGCGCATATTGCAGTTGTCGCAGGATTTTGTGGTTTGAGGTGCGGTGCGCGACAAGCCCGAAATGCCGACGATTGACTTTGAGGGGACGAGGGTGTGAGCGGAAGTTGTGGTAACGCCGATTTTGCGGGTGCCGTCAACTGCCGAAATCAGCTTAGGCAGGACTTCGAGCGGGAAATCGCCGTAGCCTGCGCCGAAAACCCAGCTCGCCGAATATCCCGCGTTCTTGTCCGCCAAATCATTGACGGCGTTGTCGCTTATCTGCTCAATATACGCGCTCGCCAGCGAGTCGCACACCAGCATTTCAAGAGCGCCTTTAATGCCTGCCTTTGCGATAAATCTGTCGCAGTCAGCCGACAGCGTTGAACAGACAATCGCCGCCTTTTCGCACCCCGCAAGGTGCTGTTCAATGCTGTTTCCCGAAAGCGCAAAATCACAGCCCTCAAGAAAAATCCCGCCGCCTTTCACGATGTTGAAAACCCGCCAGATGAACTTCGGCTTTGCGGTTGCAATCAGCTCTTTCCCGTATTTCTCGGCAAGCTGGGCGGTTTTTTCGTCAACATTTTCCGAACACGGTATGCCCATGTATCGGTAGGCATTTTCAAGGTTAATCATCAGCCGTTAATAAATCCCGTCAGCGGGGAGCTTGCCGACGCTTTGTCCAGCACTCTGCCCATTCCCGCAAGATACGCCCCGCGTCCCGCATTTATCGCGTTCTTGAACGCTTCAGCCATCTGCACTATATTCCCCGCGGTAGCAATCGCGGTGTTTGCCATGACCGCCGCCGCGCCCATTTCCATGGCTTCGCAAGCCTGCGACGGTCTGCCTATGCCCGCGTCTACGATTATCGGCAGGTCGATTTCCTCAATCAGAATGCGGATAAAATCCCTTGTCGAAAGCCCTTTGTTCGAGCCTATCGGCGCGGCAAGCGGCATGATTGCCGCCGCGCCCGCGTTTTTCATGTCGCGCGCCGCATACAGGTCGGGGTACATATACGGCATGGGCGTAAAGCCCTCTTTTGCCAGCAATTCGCAGGCTTTCGCGGTTTCGTAGTTGTCGGGCAGGAGATATTTCGAGTCGTGAATAACTTCAATCTTGATGAACTCCCCGCAGCCCGCCTCGCGAGCAAGCTTTGCGATTTTAACGGCTTCTTCGGCGTTTCTTGCGCCCGAAGTGTTTGGCAGAAGCGTTACTCCTTTCGGGATATGTTCGAGGATATTCCCCGTAAAGCTGTTCACTCTGCGAAGCGCAAGCGTTATAATCTCCGCGCCTGCGTTTTTGACAGCGGCGTTTATAAGGTCAAGGTCGAACTTTCCGCTTCCTAAAATAAACCTCGAATGAAACTCCTTGCCGCCGATTTTCAGTACATCTTCCATTTTTGAACCTTCTTTAACATTAAGATTTTATGACATTTGAAACGCTTTCGCTGATTTTGCGGGCAATATACGGGTTGTTCATAGTGTACAGGTGTATGCCGTCAACGCCGTTTGCCGCTAAGTCTATTATCTGGTCAGCCGCATACGCAATCCCTGCGTCGCGCATTGCTTCGGGATTGTCGCCGTATTTTGCAATAAGCTTTGTGAACTTTAACGGCAGTGACGCACCGCACAGCGTAATCATGCGCTGTATCTGCTTTGCGTTTACGCACGGCATTATCCCCGCTTCAATCGGCACGGTTATGCCCTTTGCCCTTGCCTTTTCGAGAAAGCTGTAAAACGCGCTGTTGTCGAAGAACAGCTGAGAAATCAGGTGCTCGGCGCCCGCGTCAACCTTGATTTTGAGGTTGTCGATATCCTCGTCAATTGTGCGGGATTCCGTATGACTTTCGGGATAACACGCGCCGGAGAATGAAAGGTCGCTGTGCTGTTTCATGTAAGCGATAAGGTCTGACGCGTGCGGGAAGTCATGCTTCGGCTCAACGCCGGGCGTTATGTCGCCCCTAAGCGCTAAAACGTTTTCAATTCCCGACTGCTTAAATTCCTCGATAATTCTGTCAATGTCAGCCTTGGTTGAGTTTACGCAGGTGAGGTGCGCAATACTGGTGGTATGGTATTTCTCCCTGATAATGCAGGCAATTTCGCGAGTTGACGCCCCCGGCAAACTCCCTCCCGCGCCGTAAGTCACGCTTATGAAGTCGGGCTTCAAGTCCGACAGCCCGTCAAGCGTCTTGTACACCGTGTCAATCGAACCGTCTTTTTTTGGCGGGAAAATTTCAAATGAAAACACCGTTTTTCCGCTTTTGAAAAGCTCAGGTATCTTCATTTGCTCTTCACCTCTTTAAGCGCTTTCGCTATCTGGTCGGGGCAAGATGTCTGCTTCATACCGCACCTTATCCCCTCAAGCCTTTTAATCACCTCGTCAACGGATAGACCAACAACAAGCTTTGAAATTCCCTGCAGATTGCCGTTGCACCCGCCGATTACCTTAAGGCTTTTTACAACATTGTCCTCAATCTCGAAAATCATTCTTTGTGAACAAACACCTCTGGGTGAATATTCATACATCATATTGAACACTCCTTTGTTATATTGATAAGTTTGCTTTTTACAGCGAGTTCTTTCCTTGCTGTACAAACAACTTTTCCTATTCAAAGTTCGTTTGGTTCAGAG
The DNA here is from genome assembly GCA_947625455.1 of uncultured Clostridia bacterium. Taxonomy (GTDB): domain Bacteria; phylum Bacillota; class Clostridia; order Oscillospirales; family Ruminococcaceae; genus CAG-115. Next base: position 4,369 of record CANQOJ010000154.1, read on the forward strand.
CGCGCTCCGGGGTGCGCTTTTAGAGGTTAGAGATTAGAGGTAAGATGTAAGAATTTAAGTTTAAACGCGCTCTAAACAGAAAAATCAGGCTTGAAATAAACTCTAACCTCTTACCTCTAATCTCTAACCTCTAGAAGGGCGAAGCGGGAAGCGCGTATTGTCTATTCAAACAACTTCTCCGCTTCGCCAAAGCCGTGGCTGCACCCCCGGAGCGCGGAAGTGGTTTAAGAGAAGAAGCGCTTTTGCTCCTTGCGGTACAAACAACTTTTTCCTTTTCAAATCACTTTCAATCCCAACTCTAGCCTCTAACTTCTTAATTTCTAGCTTCTAGTTGCCAGCTAGCTGCAACTGCCTCCGCCACCGCGTCCGCAACGCTCTTGTCCAGTGCCGAGGGTATGATGTATTCGGGGGAGAGCTTGTCGTCGGGAACAAGAGATGCTATCGCCTTTGCCGCCGCGAGCTTCATGTCCTCGGTTATCGCCTTTGCGCGTACCGACAGCGCACCCTTGAACACACCGGGAAATACAAGAACGTTGTTTATCTGGTTGGGATAGTCCGAGCGCCCCGTGCCGACAATATACGCACCGCTTTCTTTGGCAAGTTCGTATGTAATTTCGGGGTTGGGGTTTGCCATGGGAAACAGAATGGGCTTGTCAGCCATTGACTTCACCATTTCGGGAGTAACGAGATTAGGCTTGGATACTCCCACAAATGCGTCAGCGCCTTTCAGCGCGTCAGCCAGAGCGCCTTTTATGTTGTTCTTATTCGTAAGCTTCGCAATTTCGGCGTGCGCGGGGTTTTCGTAATTGTCGTCACGGTTGATAATTCCGCACAGGTCAACCATAATCAGGTTGCCTATGCCGAGATTAAGCAAAAACTTCCCTATGGCAATCCCCGCCGAGCCTGCGCCGTTGATGACTGCGGTTATGTCCCCAAGCTTCTTGCCTGCGCATTTTACGGCATTTATAAGCGCCGCGCCGACAACGATAGCCGTTCCGTGCTGGTCGTCATGGAACACGGGAATGTCAAGCTTTTCTTTAAGCTAAGCTTCAATTTCA
>CANQOJ010000155.1 GCA_947625455.1 uncultured Clostridia bacterium
GAATATGAGCAACAGGGCGCGACATTTTCCGCTATGACAAGCGCTCTTATCATAGGTATCGGAACAGTTGTCATATTCCTTATCGCGGGGCTTATTATCGCAAGTATCCACAGCGGCATTAAATGCAAGTTTACCGCGACAGAGGAGAAGTTTGTAGTTACTGTCGGCGGGGATACTCATGTTATAAACTACAACGAAGTGCAGTCAATAGTATTTATTCCCCGCTACTTTTTCGGCAAAATCAAGGGCTACGACGTTGACATAACAATCGCCAACAAAGTACAGCAATACGGCGTTTGTTTCCGCGGGCAATACCAGTCCGAAAAAACTACGCCTTATTATATCATCAAAGACAGGCTTGAAATTATCGAGCGCCGCCGCAGTGACGAAGCCGCGCTTTATGCCCAGCAGAAAATGGGTACGGATAAGCCCGTTAGCCAAAACGAGATAGACCGCGCGCGCCTGCGCAAAAAACATTCGGACGACATCTTCCCGCCTAATTACAACAACACCGCGCCGCAGCCTGAAGAAAAGCAGACCATGAACAGCGTTGTACCGAAGAAATCTCACGTTCAAAATGTTCAAACGCAGGATACATTCAAACAATCGGGAACTTCATCAATGCGTATGCCCGAACTTAAAGCCACCGCACGGCACAAAACCGTTGCGCAAAAACCTGCCGAAAACGCCGGAAACTTCTCAATGAACGAAATAACTCCTATAAACAAGCGTCCCTCGGCTAATATGTTCAAGAGCGAAGATGACATGAATATCGAAACAAATGAAACCGAAACGATTGTTTCGGAATACAATCTTGATGAACCGCTGCTTGATAATCTTCCCGAAGATGAAAATGTGGCTGATGATTTTCTGATAACCGCGAATAATTTTGATGATGATTTTGATGAAGTGGGAGAGGATTTTCTTGTCACGGCAAGCAAACCCGATGATTTGGAAGAAGATGTATATGAAAACACACCCGTGACTGCGGAAGAAAGCGTTGTTGAAAGCAAAAGCGAAGAAGAAGATGATGATAACGAACAATCTTCGCTTGAATTAAAAAAAAACAAGATGAAATAGCCCTGAGAGAAAAGAAAATTTACGAACGCACCGTTATAGGTCAGGGAGAAGTGCGCCGCGCTTTCTCGAAAAAGCAGACCGCGCTTCTTATGATACCCGTTGTTATACTCGTTTTATATCTGCTGTTTTGTGCGGTCATTATAGTAGGGGCGCAGATAAGCGATCCTGCTTATATCGGGAATTTACTGATGTCGCTTGTGGTTGATCCGACAAATTTAATAGTCATGCTCTTTTTGCCGTTTGCGGCATTGATTGTGCTGGTTAACGTGATACTCAACGGCTATGCCTGCCGTTACAGGGCAAACAACCTTGAATTTCTTATCTACCGCAAGGGCAAAGCGGTTTTGAACCTTTTATATAAAGACGCGGTGAGCGTTGAATACAAGCCGATGAAATTCCTGTGGTTCAATCAAGGGTTTCATGTCATCATCAAAATGAAGAAATACACTCTTGATTTCGACTATGTTGAAACTTCATTCCGACAACGTCAGCACCCCGAAAACTTCCCGTTTGAAATCATCAAGAAGAAAATCGAAGAACTAAACCACGGCAAAATTCCTGCTGCCGAACAGCGTGAACTTACCGCGCAGGGAACAATGCGCTGTGCGTATCAAAAGAAAACCGCCGTGCTTCTGATGATACCCGTTGTAATCCTCGCCGTATACCTCTTAGTAATGACATACCTTATCATTGATTCAGTTATAAGAGGCGGGGCTAATTACTTTGGTCTTGCGTTTATGTGGACGCTGATATACATTCTGCCCGAAGCGGTTTTTGAAATACTTTTGTTCAAGTACATCATAAGGGGATATGACTGCCGCTATAAAGCCAATGAAACCGAGTTTACGGTTTCAAGAAAAAGCGACATCATAATGCGTGTTTTATTTAAAGACGCAATAAGCGTCGAATATAAACCGATGAAATTCCTGTGGGTTGAACAAGGTTTGCACGTTATCATTAAAACCACAAACGGCACATACAACTTCGATTATGTCGTACCCTCGCGCAGGTTTTTGCATGAACACGGGGATTTGCCGTTTGAGATAATACGAAATAAAGGTCAGACTGACGGGAAAACCTGACGCTAACAGCGCAGATGAGGTTTTATCGGCAGTCTGAATAGGTGAACATAATGCCGATTGACCTTGACAAGCCGATAAATTCAAAGCTTGATATTGCCGAAAATGACGTTGCGCCCGTTTCGGATTTGGAAATGAACGACCTGCCGTTTTCGGATATAACGTCAAATGATGAACCGAAAGACGAAAAACCGTCATTCTTGAAACCTCTTAAAAGAGGAGTAAATCTGAAAAAGCGCGTAAAACATTCGCAAATGCCTGCGGTAAGAGCGGAAAAAATCACCGAGCAACCCGCCGAAACACCCGCGAAAGTCAATCTCGGAAAGCGCAGAAAAGCAACTCAAATGCCTGCGGTAAGAGCGGAAGAAATCACCGAGCAATCAGCCGAAACTCCCGCAAAAGTCAATCTCGGAAAGCGCAGAAAAGCAACTCAAATGCCCGCTGTTCGCTCAGACGGCTTGCAAGAACCCGTTATTCCGTGGAAAAGCGCGCCCGCAGACCCCTCAAACGCAATTCCTCCGCAAAAGCTGAACTGCGGAAAAGGAATGATAAACCTCGCTTTTTCCGACAAACAGACCGCCATAAGGCTTACTGTTGCGGCGATAATCACGTTGTTTCTGACATGGCTGTTTTACAGGTTTATGATATTTCTTGACCCCGACGAATTTTTCGAGTTGATTTTTGTCGTTATAGTATTCGCGGTGATAGTTTTCAACATCGGTTTCAGAATTGTCAGATCAGGCGAACACTGGTACTATGAAGCCACAGGCAGAGAGATCATATTTTCCCGAAAAGGGCGCGCGTCTTACATCATCTTCTACAAGGACGTTATGAGCGTAAGCTATGTGCCGTACAAGTTTTTAAGCCTGTTCAATTCGGGATATACCGTGACGATAATCGCAAACGGCGAGCGCATTGAGTTCAATTATGTATTCCCCAACCCCGAAAGGAAGCTGGATTTTGAGGACACGCCGTTTGAAATTATCGTCAATCGCATAAATCAACTAGGTCTTGATGAAACCGATTAGCCCGCAATTTTCTCCAGATATGCAAGCCTTACGCAGACGCAGAACAGTTCCATAGCCTTTCTGAGGTCGTCAACCGACGGATATGTCGGAGCAATTCTGATATTGCTGTCCTTTGGATCTTTTCCGTAGGGATATGTTGCGCCCGCGTTTGTCATAACAACACCCGCGTCCTTTGCAAGTGCGACAATTCTCTTAGCACAGCCCTCCGGCGCGTTGAACGAGATGAAATAACCGCCCTTGGGGTTGGTCCACTCGCCTATTCCGAGAGGTGCAAGTTCCTTTTCGAGAATGTACTTTACAACTTCAAACTTTGGTCTTATGATTGCGGCGTGCGCTTTCATATGCTTTTCAATGCCCTCAAAGTTCTTGAAATACTTAACATGGCGTAACTGATTAAGCTTGTCGAAGCCTATGGTCTGGTACGCCATCTGGCTTTTTATAAGTTCAATGTTAGCTTTGGACGCGCAGATAACCGCAAGACCGCCGCCGGGGAAAGAGATTTTTGATGTTGACGAAAACTCGAAAACCATATCGGGATTTCCCGCTTTTTCGCACTCGCGGATAATGTTCAGGATTTTATCACGGTCGTCGTCATAGAGGTGATGAACGCTGTAGGCATTGTCCCAGAAAATGCGGAAATCCTTCGCCTTGGGCTTTAAGTTTGCAAAACGGCGGACAACTTCGTCAGAATATGAAATGCCCGTGGGATTTGAATACATAGGCACGCACCATACGCCCTTTATTGTCTCGTCCTCCGCAACAAGCTTTTCAATCATGTCCATATCGGGACCGTCCTCTTTATAAGGCACGGTAATCATTTCAATTCCGAGCGCCTCGCACATTGCGAAATGTCTGTCATAACCCGGCGCGGGGCAGAGGAATTTCACCTTGTCGTATTTGCACCAGGGCTTTTCGCTGTGAAGTACGCCGAGCTGCATTGCTCTTATAATGGTATCGTACATCATTTGCAGAGAAGAGTTTCCGCCGACAATAACCTCGTCCTCTTTAACGCCGAGCATTTCCATAAACAGCTCCTTTGCTTCGGGAATGCCGTCAAGAACGCCGTACGAACGGCAATCCGCACCGCTTTTTGACTTATAGTCTCCGTCAAGACAATGCAGCAGCATATTTATCGACAAATCAAGCTGTTCCGGCGCGGGCACGCCTCTTGCCATAGTGAGTTTTAACCCTTGGCGTTTGAAATCGTCATAGGCTTTCTGAACCTTTTCTTTTTCGGCAGTAAGCTGTTCTTTGTTCATTTCGCTGTATTTCATAAATTGACCTCTCTTTCGTCGCTTTTTAACCAAAGTAATTATACCACAACCGCATAACGTTTGCAAGTGGTTTTTCAAAATCTTGCAAAAATTCGTCAAAATAAGCAAAAAACCGCAGATTTTTCCCGTCTGCGGTTAAATATTATACAAATTTGCCGTCATTAGAGGTAAGATATTAGCGCATTATCCTCTTTCGTCGGATAACGCTGTAAGAGGTAAGAAATTTGGTCTGTTGCATCTTTTATACTTATAATGTTGTTTGAGTCGGAAGTCGGGCGAGTTTTATTTTCTGTTTTTCTCTTTCATTGCGCGGTCAATTTCACGCATGGCGTCGCGCTTCGCGGCAGAATCGCGCTTGTCGTGAAGCTGTTTGCCCTTGCATAGTCCGACCTGAACTTTTACTCTGCTGTCCTTGAAGTACATTGATATAGGTATAAGGGTATAACCGCCCTGTTTGACCTGTCCGTATAGCTTCATAATCTCCTTTTTGTGCATTAGAAGCCTGCGGACGCGGTAGGGATCGCGGTTGAAGATATTGCCTTTTTCGTATGGGGCAATATGCATTCCGCGGATAAACATCTCGCCGTTGTCGACCGATATCCACGAATCCTTTAAATTCACGCCGCCCGAACGGATTGACTTGACTTCCGTTCCAAAAAGCTCAATCCCCGCCTCGTAGCTTTCAAGGATAAAATATTCATGCCGTGCCTGACGGTTTTCCGTTATTGTTTTTGTGTTCATATATTCCTCTTTCATTGCTAATGTTGACTGAAATCTGTACGGTTCCTTTTTCATTATAGCGTAAAAGGCGGGTGTTGTCAAGGGCACATCTGTCGAAACAAAGCGATGATGACCACTATAAATGATGTAATAGGCAAGGACTTCTTACCTCTTACCTCTTACCTCTAATCAGTATTCCCCTCTGCTTCTGATAAGTACAGCATAGAATCCGTTT
>CANQOJ010000156.1 GCA_947625455.1 uncultured Clostridia bacterium
AGACTCAAACTGTGCCTCGGCGGTCTTTATGCGGTGTTTTATACCCTGCTGAAAGCAGATAAAACCGCTCGCCGCCGCGCCGACGACCAATGCCGCCAGCCCTATCAGCACAGCGACATAAATTTCGACTTGCATTTTCGTTTCCCCTCCATAATTTTGATGTGCGCAATATAAATGCGCTTAAAATCCGGCGGAGAACATACAATTTTTCTGCAACCGCTATATTGCCATATAAAATCTTGTCATAATAAACAAAAGCCTTTGCGTAAATTCATATAAAATGACAATATGCCTTGCAAGCACCCCTACTCATAATCTCTTTAGTTTATAAGTCTCTCCGAAAAGCATATATCGTAAATCTGCGAATACAGCCGCAGGATTGCTGTCGACGCCATAAGCATCTCAAATAAAAAGCGCCTTTCATAAAGACCATATCTTAACGGCAACGCCGTTTAAAAAGGAATAGAAATGTAGTAAACAAGGAGATAACTCCGTAAATCATACATTCAACCGCCATAACGTTATAATAAACAAAGCGTCATAAACGTCAGGGACAATCTGTCAGACTACCTCTGACAAACAGTCTATTTCTATTGTACACTAAATTAACAGAATTGTCAAGTGTACAAATCAATTTTTTCATTTATTTTGCAAAATTTTTTTCAAAAAATTTTATAAAAGCCCTTGAAAAATGGAATAAGAAGTGTTATAATGTAAGTGTAAAAGTATATGATATTAAGCAGACTGAATAAAAGTCAAATCTCGGACTTTATCGACAGCCTGATTGAGGAAAGTTTGCGAGTATGAATTACAAAGAAAGCTTCATTAAGTTTATGACAGACTGCGGAGTTTTGCGCTTCGGCGAGTTTACGCTGAAAAGCGGGAGAATTGCACCGTACTTCATAAACTGCGGGAATTATAAAACAGGTATGCAACTGGCAAGGCTTGGCGAGTATTACGCCGAGTGCATAAAAGAACACGGCTTGAACCCCGATACGCTGTTTGGTCCCGCTTATAAGGGCATTCCGCTTGCGGTGTCGGCTTGCACGGCGCTTTACAATAAATACGGCATGGACGTAAACTACTGCTTTGACAGAAAAGAAGTTAAAGACCACGGCGAGGGCGGTATGTTTGTGGGAAAAGAACTTACGGACGGAGAAAAGGTCGTTATCATTGAGGACGTGATGACTTCCGGAAAAGCTCTGAGAGAGGTTTTGCCGAAGATTACGGGCGCGGCGAAAATCAATGTTGAAGGCATGATTATCACCGTTGACCGCATGGAAAAGGCTTTGAACTCCGAAAAGTCCGCTGTCAGCGAGGCTTACGACGAGTTTGGCATAAAGGTTTTCTCAATCGTAAACATAAACGACATTATTGAAGCGCTCGAAAACGGCGTTGTAGCAGGGCGCGAATTTGTTCCCAAGATGAAAGAATACCGTGAAAAATACGGTGCGTAATATTTATTGACGAAAGGATGATTTTTATGACAGTTGGTAATTCGGCAGGTTTGCAGATGAGAATGGCGCAGGTTATGACAAAATACGGTTCTCAGCTTGACAGTATTTATTCGTCATATTCCAATAAGTATAACCCTTTTTCAACAAAGAAAACGGGCGGCTCGCTTGACGCTTTAAATAAACTGCTCGACAGCAACAAGCTGAAAAACAAGAGCGCGGAGTACAGAGATATGTTCTCCGAGCTTTACAAGAACATTTATGGTCTTTCGGATGACGGCGAAAGTTCTTCGGACGTTTCTTCGCTTCAGTCGACAAAATCCGCGTCAGCTTCAGCAGGCAGCGCGGCGATTGATATGAAGAACTTTGCGGACGGATTGAAGTACGGCGATGAGTTAAATCTTGACGATTATCAGAAAGCCGCGCAGAATTTTGTCGACAGCTACAACGCTATGATTGAAAAAGTCGGAAATTCCGACAATCAGAATGTTCTGCGTCAGGGCGTGTACATGGTTAATCAGGCGAAAGTTTATTCTTCTTCGCTTAAGCGTGCGGGAATGACGTTAGGTTCGGACAACAAGCTCACTTTGAACAGCGATTTGTCGGGAGTTTCGGCGTCTGATGTAAAATCGGCATTCGGCGATATGGGCTTTGCTTCAAAGGTAGAATCCAGAGCGCGCAATATCAACCAGTATTCGGGCGGTTCGGGAGTTTTCTCGGCAGGCGGTTATTCTTCGTCAAGTTCTTCAAGCGGAAAGGTTGACAATTCGGGAACAATTAAGTCGCTTTCCGAAGAGATAAGCAAGAGAACTGACGAATTTAACGATTATATCAACAAGATTGACAAGGGCGAAAAGGAAATTAACGTTGAAGAATACAACGAAATGGCTAAAAGCTTTATCGACACCTACAACAAGTTCCTTTCCGAAACCGAAAACTCCGATAAGGTCGGCGTAAGTTCAAAGGGCATTACTGCTGCGGCAACAACAAAGTCCTATAAGTTTGCGCTTCAGAGAGCGGGATTTGTTGTTGACAAAAACGGCAGGATAAGTCTTGGCGATACTTCAAAGGTCACTGTTGACGATTTGAGGTATGCATTTAAGAACAGTTCGTACATTGAGAAAATCAACCAAAAGGCAAAGCAGGCAAGTTCACTTGCAAACAGCGCAAGCGCAATGGGCTATAATCAGAGCAAGATTGTAAACTATGCGTTTGAAACGGGCGCAATTTACAATGTCTATGCTTAATGGCAGTTTAAGTTAAAAGAAATCCCGCGTTGATTAACGCGGGATTTTTGCTGTAAAAATTCTAAACATCAAAATACCTTTCCTTGAGGGTAAACGAATTTTCGGAAATCTCGTACAAATCTCCGTTTGACGATGCTATGCCGTTGTCAATAAGCGCGAAATAATGACCGTTGTTCAGTCCTACCGTGTAAATAAGTTCTCCTGTTTCAGCTGAGCGAACATCAACAAAATAGAAAGGCTCCGTTCTTGGTTCGCTATACTTGAACCCAAGACCTAAAATGTAGTTATATTTCCCGCAGTAGCCTATGCGCTGATAATGCTCATTAGGGTTGCTTTCGGCAGACCAAATCTCTTTTTTCGTTTTCGAGAAACATTTCATTCCGCCGCCGAATAATGCGCAGTAGACATTTCCGTTATGCGGCAGCATATCCACTACTTGTTTTTCGAGTTTCAGAATTTTCCCCGGGAATTTTATCTGCTTTCCGTCGCCCGACAATGTAAGCGGCATTTCCTCATCGGGGTAAATATCGCTTATATTATGTTTAAGGTCTTGCATTTTCTCGCCGAATGTCACGATAAACATCATGTCCGTATAGAATACCCACAATTGTTTTTTGTCAGCCGAAAACCTTAAATTCTGCGTATGGAAAAACGTATCTTCGCACAAGATTTCTTTGCCCGTTTTGGTTTCGTAAACCGACACATTTCTGCTATAACTCCCCGCCGCAAAAAGCTCGCCGTCGTCGCTTAAGCACATTCTATGACCGCCCGGCATAAAGCTCGTCTTGTACGGTCCAAACCGCTCGCCCGTTTCGGAATTGAACACTTCGACATTACCGTCAATATCGCCTGCAATAAAAAACTTGCCGTTTACTGACGGTCGCATTTCACTGATTTCCATAAATTCTCCTTCATCTAGAGGCTAGAAATTAAGAAGCTAGAAGCTAGAATTTCAGTCAAATCTTGTTTTGACTTCAACTCTAGCCTCTTAATTTCCGACTTCTTGTTTTGACTAATTACTTCTTGCCAAACAATCCGCCTATCTTGTCCGCAATTCCGTCAAGATTAACCTTAGCCTTAACGCCGTCAACAACGCTCTTTATCTGGTCGTCGGGCAGGTCTACGCCGATAACGTCCTCAACTGCCTTTATAGGCTCGCTTTTGAACTTATCGGCAAAGTTCTTGTCATTTTTTACCTTGTCTACAATTTCATCAATTTTTGCCTTAATATCCATTTCTGAATACCTCCTATTATAAAATAATATATTTTCGGCGGGCGGGATTGCCCGCTGTTTTACATAAGATTTTCTCGACAGTCTGAGGTTTGATTATGTTACATTTCAGCCGATTTTCTGAGCGCTTCTTTTCCCGTATCGCGAATATTCAACAGCTTGAATTTTTCATCGTAAAATCCGCGCTCAACCATTATATCGTCAAGATTTATATATGCCAAAATCACTTCTCCAAGGTTTGACAGAGCGTTTGCGCAGGACGCTGTGTGCTTGTCAAGTGTTGCGGTTATCAGTATGACAACCGACTGCTCGCCCTTTTGTACACTGCCCGTTATGCTGTCAATCCCACGGCAAGTAAAATCTGCGGGGAGCGTTGACATAAAGCCGTAGAGGTTTTCATATTCAGCCGGATTTCCCGCAAATATAACGCTGTTTTTCAAAATCCCGCCGTAGTCAACAGCCGTTTCAAATCCCGCCTCAAGCAGCGTTTTTGAAAAAGCCAGCGCCGTTTCAATCATCGTATCAGAACACAACAGCCTGTCGCTTTTGTACTTACAGCTTTCAAAATCGCACAGTATTTTCGCCCTTTTCCCGCTCGCGCCCTCGTATTCCTTTATCATAACGCTGTCGGATTTTGCCGTCAGTTTCCAGTGAACAAGCTGTAAAATATCCCCGTTTCGATAATCCCTGACGTGTGAAAAATCCTCTCTGTCGGCGCTGTGCGAGGAACTTTGAAGATTGTCGGTTTTGCCGTAGGAATGTTCAAAAAGGTTTTCTGCGGAAAATCTTCTCGGCAAAAATATCATCTCCGTTGCCTTGTCCAGTTTTCTCGAAAAGCGCAGTATTCCCAGCGGATCCACAACATATATCCTTTTGATTTCAGCCTTATATTTTCCTCTGTACTTATGCCTGCAGCTAATTGACAGCGTTGTTTTGCCGAAAGGCTGAAGCGTTACGAAAATTCTGCGCTCCTCAAAAACGCCCTTGTCGCTTTCGGGAAGAACTCCCAAAATCTCAAGCGGCAGAAACGGCATAAAAAAGCGGTTTTTGACTTCAACCTCAATCTCAAACCCCATGTCCCTTTCGCCTATATAACTCCCGCCCGCAAAATTTACCTTTGCAAGCAACAGGGAAACTGCCGTAATTATTGCCGAAACAGGCAGATATAAAAGTACGGTTATGAAAAGCACTGCCGAAAAATTTGAGCGGTATGCCATTGAAAACGCAAGACAAACAGCCGTAAGCAAGCCGTATAATATACGATTTTTTGCCATAATCAGCCTTTCGTCATAGGCGGCGTAACCGCTTTTACAACGTCCTCCAAAACCTGCTTTACGGATACCCTCTTAAGCATAGCCTCCTGCTTTAAAACCATTCTGTGTTCAAAAACGGGAACAACAAGCTTTGCTATATCGTCGGGAATTACATAATCCCTCCCGCACAGATACGCAAACGCCCTGCTTGCCT
>CANQOJ010000157.1 GCA_947625455.1 uncultured Clostridia bacterium
GACTGTAAATCTGTTGCGTTTCGCTTCGGTGGTCCGAATCCACCCGCGCCCACCACTGCAAAACCCTTGTGCTATGCAAAGCATAGCACAAGGGTTTTGCAGTATACAGTGAACAGTGTATAGTATATAGTAAAATGTATCCGCCTAACGGCGGATTTTATCAGATTGTTTTGGAATTATCAGAGCGTAAGCCGTTTAACGGTCTGCGCTCTTTTAGTTCAAGTTCTATCTTCTAGCAGCATTTTGCATTAAAAATGCAAGTTGTTTTATTGTAAAATGCCAATTTTTCTGACGATACTTGACAATTCAATAACAATCTGCTATAATTGTTACAAGTAAATAAAGTTGGGGATTTTTATTTACTGTAATTTTTTAAAGGGGGAAAATATATGTTCAGAAAAATTATGTGCTGCGTTATTGCCGTTGCTTTGACGGTTACATGCATGGCGGGTTTGAGCTTGTTTGGTACTGCAAATGCCGACAGCGTAAAAAACAACCGCTATTTCTATGACCAGCTTAGCAATAACGCAAAGAAGATTTATGATGTTCTGTTCGATATGTTCAGCAAAGGACAAATGAAGAACGGAACAACAACGGTTGACCTAATGGAAAAAGGCGTTGTCACACAAGAAACGCTTTCCAAGTATTTAAGCGGTGATGATGAACTTTCAAACGATTTCATCTCTGCCAAGGACGCTTTTGATTTGGATTGTCCCGAAGCATGGTATGTTGACAGTTCGTACATAACGCTGCGTACAGGAAAAAAGAATAACGGCGGTTACGCTGTCTATCTCGGCACAGGCAGGGCGGACACTTATCTGCTCCAAGGGCTTAAAGCTGCGGATATTGATAAAATGGACAAAACCCTGTCGGATATTATTACGGCGACAGTAAACGGCGCTAAGTCACTCAATGTAAGCGGTTTGTCAAAATCGGACGCTGAAGCGAGAAAAGTGAAGTACGTTCACGACGCTGTTACAAAAGGAATTTCATACAGGTTTGAAAATGAATGTACAGCGGGCAACGCTCCGTATATCCGCACTTTGTACGCTCTTGCAACTCACGAGGGCGTATGTGAGGGTTATGCCCGTTCAATGCAGGCAATTCTGAATAAGCTCGATATCCCCTGTGTGCTTGTTCACGGCATGCAAACATCCGGCAATTCACCCGAAATGCATATGTGGAACGAAGTTCAGATAGGCGGGAAGTGGTATGCGCTTGACGCAACATGGGACGATCCCATTCGTCTTGACAAGGACGGCAACCGCATAGAGGGCGACGGCAAAGGCAACGACGGCGGTGAAGTTAACAGCTATCTCCTTGTCGGAGTTGATACCGTAGGACAGAACTGGCTGCCCTCAGGTACTGTCTCCAACGGCGGAAAGAACTTTACTTACCCCGAAATCGAGCAGTTTTCATATGTGGGCGAGAGTGTATATCAGGACAGCCTTACCGGTCTGCATGTCCGTTACACCGCAAACGCCGAAATGGAAGATGAAGAAGCGGGTTTGTTTACCGTTGACTACAACGGCATGGGTATCAGAAAAGCCGCTGAACAGGGAATATACCTGCTTATAAAGATGTATGACAAACACCCTGACGGCACGGTGCATACTATGCAGGAATGGTATTATGCCGCGGCAGCTCTTGCGCTTTCACAGGGCAACAGCTTTTTCACGGATACCGATACCTGCGTTAAAGTGTACACGGCATCGTGCGAGTACGTTGAATTTGCGATTACGACAAAGCGTCCCAAGGGATATGAAACATGGAATAATCCTCCCGCGACAAACGGTCTTTCACAAGATTACACAACCGCATATTATCAGGGCGACGGCACGGATATAATCGCGAAAACCGACCTTTTATACAACCATTCGTCCGACTATGAAGCACCGCCCTATATCAACAAACAGTCTCCCGCGCCGACAGGTCAGCTTGATACAAGGCAGACATTCACGGTGCATATTGAGTATGACGACAAGCTTTATCACCCCATAGCGGCAGGCGCGCGCGGTATTGAAAATCAGGGCGCGGACGAAACCAACGATTACAAAACCGCTGCAGGCGAGAAAGTTCAGGTAAAACTTGCTTGTTATCAGCTTGACCGTGACGGAAACACCGTTTCTTATAAGCTTGTTTCAGCGTGTTCGGTTGACAAGAACAAGGACTATATTGTTGATGACGGAGTTATAACCTGGATTTATGACTGCGCTGAAAATCACGAGCATAATCCCGAAACCTGCTTTATCAAAGGTCTTGAATATAAGTTTAAGGCAAGTGAAAACTGGTCCGACGACCTTACAATGTATGACTTTCAGATAACTGGTCTTGTTGGAAGCCGTTCAAATAAGGCTCCGAATCCCTGGAGTTACATAATGTCAACATCTGTCTGCCCCATGGCTTACAGAAGCCAGGGCATTGACTGGGCATTGTGGGGGAGACCGTCGCTGCTTGACAATCCCGACGACCTTGATTTAAGCAAACTTGCGGTTGAGGGTGTTGACGGCTCGAAAACTTCTCTTGATAAACTTCAGGAGCAGATGAACATCGACAGCATGAACGGACGTCTTATGCTTACCGTTGAGGAAATAGGTCAAGAGGACGGATTGAGCCGCGAAAAGTATGAAGAAGTCACGGAAGCGTTTGACGAGCATATCGGCATTCCCGAATCGTCTATACTTAAGAGCGCAATGTATGAAATAAACTTCACGCGTTTGTGCAAAATGACCGTTGTGCTTGAGGGCGAAAGTCTGAGAATGCAGCTTGGTTTCCCTGAGGGATATAACGCGCAGGATGTTGCGGATAACAAGGTCATTTTCAAGGCATATCACTTCACACGCTGTTCAGAAAACAAATCTTGCGGTAATGAAGGCAAGGACGGGCACAAATACGGCGACGATATTGTATCTGTTGAGGAGATACCGCTTGCAGTAACACAGTACGGACTTGTAATATTGTGCGATTCGTTCTCACCGTTTGAGATAGTTGCGCTTGACGCGTCCAAGGTCAGCGCGGACGAAAAAGTAAAGAACAACAACATTATCGTAAAGACTGACGGCAACGGCATGGTAACCTGTGACGGCGTAGAAGCTGTCGGAGCAAACGGCTTTATCACATTTGAAAACGGGGAGAAACATACGTTTAAGATAACTCCTAAGGACGGTTATACGGCAGATGTTGTTTCATTCGGCGGACGTCAGATAACAGTAAGCGCGGACGGCACGTTTACATTAAGTTCAGATGACTTAACAGGCACAAACGATATGCTTAACGTTTCGTTTGTTCCAAAGACGGTTAAGGCTGAGGAAGAAGAGCAAGGTATAACGACTGTTGTCCCGCAGATAGTTGAAACAGGAGACGCCGGTGATGATTCATCAGACGGTGACGAAAGTTCATCTGACAGCGAAGTTAATTCAACCGACAGTGATGATAATTCGGGCAACAGCAGCGATAATTCGTCTGACAGCAACGTAAATTCGGGCAGCAGCAGTGGCAATTCGTCCGACAATAGTTCAAAACCCGAAAGTTCGTCTAATCAAAGCAGCAACAGCAACTCCGAAACATCAAACAGCACTGATGAAAGTTCAGCCGACAGTTCACACCCCGACACCGGAGATGATTTGTTTGCGATTGTTGCGGGAAGCGTTATGATACTTCTTCTTTCAGCAGGGGCAATAACGTTTGCCGTTGTAAGAAAGAACAGATAACCTTTCCAAAACTTTAGAGGTGGATTTAGCAAGGGGGAAACCTACTAGAAGCTAGACGCATTATGCGCGCAGCGCATAACGCTTTAAGAAGCTAGAGGCTAGAGTTTATACCAAAACAAGGTTTGACAAGGAAATCTTGATTTGAATTAAATTCTAGCCTCTAACATCTTAAAGCATTATGCACATGGCGCATAATGCGTCTGGCTTCCAGATGGAGTTTGAGGGCAGAAAATTTACATAAATTTACAGCACCGTTCCCAAGAATGGCTTTGTTAAGCCATTATTCAGGGTGGTGTAAAAGGTGTAAAAAATATGTAAAGTATTTCAGTTTATTTTTTTCTAGAAAAGTTTACATAAATTTTACACCATTTACACCACCAGAATTTGGAAGTTCTTTCTAGCCCTACTAGAGGCTAGAGGCTAGAGTTTATATCAAAACAAGATTTCCTCTTCAAACCTTGCCTTAGTTCAAACTCTAGCCTCTAGCTTCTTAATTTCTAGTCTCTAGTTCATTTTACCTTGTGAAAAATCAATTGTCTTGGTGAAAGGATTGTAAATTACGTCGGAAATATCCTTGTCAGTGAAGAAGTATTGATTTTTGCCGTAAAGCGGAATAAACGAAGCGTTGTTGATGAAAAGCTGTTCTGCCGCACGGTAAATTTCAAATCCGTCGTCCGAAAGGTACGCGGTTTTCAAAAGTTCGCTTACATTCTCCTCAAGAAATCCCGTTGAGAGTTGTTCAAGATATGCCGAGGGGCTGTCGTATCCGCCCGCAAGTTCAGTTACCGCAATTTCATACGTTCCGCTTGAAATCCTGCTTATATAATCCGTTTCCGATAATAACTCTATCTGGCAGTAAAATCCAAACCTCTGCCATTCCTGCGCTATATATTGAGCAGCGGAATATGCGTCAGCGCTTTGCGTGATTATCCTCGCACCGCGTAAAAGTTCGGTATTGATTGCGTCTTTTGCCGATTTAAACCGCGCCTCGGCTTCATTTGCGTCATATTTAAAAAGCTTGCATTCTCCCGCGTTTTCTCGGTAATTCTTGCTGTTAAGCGTTGTCCTGTCGGGAACAATCCCGCTTGCGGGCTTAAATTCTTTCATAGCCTCCGCAATTCTCTCTCGCGGTATAGCCAAAGCCAGCGCTTTCCTGAAATCAGCATTTGCAAACAGCGGGAATTTTTCGTTGAACGTAAGTCCTACCGTTATGCTTGCAAACTCCTCGCAGGCAAAATTTCCGTTAATCTGCGTTTTATCTTCATTCGCAACGGCAATTATGTTGGTTTCACCGCTGAGAAAATCGCCGATAAAGTCCTCTTCGTCCTCTATAAAGAACTTAACCGTGTAAGGGCAGACGCCGTAAGCTTCAGCATTCTTGTAGTTCCTTGACAGAATAACGTTGTTTACATCTGTGGAAGCATAAGGATCAAAATGCCATTGTCTTACATAAAACGCGCCGTTTGACGCTGTACATTCAGCGGAAAGTCCGTATTTCCCGCGCGAATTGTTGAAAAATTCCTCATTGCAGGGCATTGCGGGAGGTTCGCATAAAAGCTGTAAAAATCTCGGTTCTTCACGGTTAAGCGTTATCTCAAGTTCAAAATCGCTTACCGCCCTTACGCCAAATCTTTCCTCGCTGACATTCCTGCCGTTGTACAACTCCTCCGAATTTCGTATACAAAAG
>CANQOJ010000158.1 GCA_947625455.1 uncultured Clostridia bacterium
CAGAAACTCAATGAACGACGCGTACTGCGGTTTTGTCATGCCGTCGCGCAGAATAACGAACTTGTCTGTTTTCTGTCTGTCGGACATATCGAGAGATTCCTCAATGCCGACAATCTTCATCAGCTTGTTGTTCTCGTCAATAAGCGCGATTTTATCCATTCCGAGGTCGCAGATATAAATCCTGTCAAGCTGGCTTCTTATCTCCGAAATTGAACCGCATTCGGGCAATGCCGCCTTTATATCCGCAAGGTCAAATGTAAATCTGCCCGGCGTGTAGGTGAAGTCGAAGCTTCTGTTGTTGAGAAGTCCGCTCTCAATAAGCGAATAAACGTCTCCGACAATTTCAAGCAGCTCCGAGTTGGTTATAGTCGGCGGTATCATAAACTGCTTTCCGTATACCGAGAAACGGTAGCGCTTGTTTATGTCGAGAGTAAGCGTGACATCTCCGCCCTGGCTCTTTATCTCTTTCAGGAATGTAACGGTATCTTTTCCGTTCGAGAAAGAGTTTACCATAAGGGTTACAACCTGGTTGAATATCTGGTGATTTTCAAAGCGCATTTCATGTGCCGAGAGGACGTCATACGCTTTCTTCATGTTGCCTATGTTTATCTTGGAAATTTCAAAGCTGATACTTGACGCGCCTGAAGTTATCACAAACTGGAAGTACTTCATAGAAATGCGGTAATCGTCGCCGAACATCTCGTCGATAACGTCAAACGCCTGCGCAAGCGCGTTTTCGTCCTGAACAGAGCCGTTTACAATGCAGTCGTTAAGCTTTAAGCTTATAATGCTCTTAAACGAAACGCCAAGTTCGTAGTCCTTAAGTTTCTTAACTCCGTAAGACGGCATATAGTACTGATGACCGTCCTGGAAGAAGCCGTACAGAAACTCGCTGCCGCCCTCGTCAGTGCCAAGAACATCCCATTTGTATTTCGCGACGAGAACATGGTTGTCGTCCTTTCCGTACCATGTGTTCATCTGCTCAATATCGGTATACAGCGCCTTTGCCGCGTTCCCGCTTTCATGTTCTTCTTTTGTAACGCCGCTTCTCTCGCTGAAAAAGCCGTTCTTTCTCAAATCACCAAACTGAACGGGCTGTTCGCTGTGCGGGAACAGAATAGACACGCTGTTGCCGAACTTCTCGCGAAGTCCTTTGGCAATCTTGCTGGTCGTGACATAATTGTAGAAGAACTCGAAAACATACTGCCTTGGGCGAAGCATATAATTGCCCTCGGACTGCGGGTTTGGCATAAGTTCAAGCACAAACAGCCTTTTATACTCGTCGGCTACATACAAAATGCCCTTTTCGATTTTCGCCGAACATTCTTCAACCGCGTCATATTTAATTCCCGAACGGTTGTTCGTGATATATTTATTCGGCACTGAAACAAAGAATGCCGAAAGCTGTTCGTCAACAAACTCCTTGCTGTCCGAACGCACAAATCCCGTCAGCTCAAAGGTCGAGAAGTAGTTGTACTTCGCCATAAGGACGCGTCCCGCTTCGCGCTTGTTGTTGGATATTGCATACGGGATAAGGTAAGTGAACCCTTCGTGTTCGGAATGGATAAAGTCCGCAACGCTCTTTCCGTTTTCGAGGAAACGAACCTTTGTGATGTCGCTGCCCTCTTTGCGGTTGTTGAACAGTCTGTAAACAACTTCGCCCTTGCCGTAATTCGCTATGGCTATATTAAACGTGCGCTCGAAACATTCCGTATCGTCGTTTGCCTTTAAGTTCTTTTTTCTCACGAAAGCGAAGCACAAATCTACCATGTTTATATAGCTTCCCTTTTGGGAGCAGATTGTGCGGAGATTGTTATGCAAGGTCTGCTGTTCGTTCAAAGGCAGTGCGAACATGACTTCCGTGTTCCTAAACGGCTCTGCATTCAGCTGCAAATCGCGTACCTTAAGCACTCCGTCGTCGTTTACCACGCGCAGTCTGTAAGTGTTTGACTTCATCTCAAACCAGTCAACGTTCAAAAATACGCTCTTTGCGCCCAGACCGAAGCGTCCCTCGCGCTTTCTGTCGCCCTCGTTGCGCCCGATAGACAGATAGTAGAACACCTGTTCAAGTCTGAACCCGACTTCGTTATAATTAAGTCTTACCTTTCCGTCGTCCAGAAAGTCAACCTCAACCTTTATGTCCTTTTCGTCATAATCGCACCCGAAAATGTTCTGAAAAAGTTCGCGGATTATGGATTCGCGCGGATAGTCGTTCGCAAGGTTCACCGCGTTTATCGCGCCTCTGCCCGCGTACATATTGTTGAAATACTCCTTGAATGACGCGTCGTCAGCTTCTCCGCTCCTTATCTTCTGCTCTATCTCGTCAATAACCGCCTTTATTCCCTCTTTATCGCCGGCGGTATTGCGCTCAAAGAAATCGCCTAAAAGTCTTGTTACTGTTTCGCTGTTTGCGCTCATATATTCGCCTCATTTCTCCGCATACGTTTTAATTCGCGCGGGTTTTATTCAGATTAAATTCCGTCGTTGAATATTCTGATGTATTCCTTGAACTGATAGCCGGAATTTCTTTGTTTCTCGCGGTATTTCCATATTCCGTACATAACGGGATACTGTATGCTGTCGTTAAGCTCGCAAACCGCGTTCTTTATCTTTATATGGAACTCTTTGTCATTTTCCATCTCGTCAACTGCGGACTTTGCTTCTTCAAGCCCTTTGACCGCTTCCGACGCAAACGGCTGATTTGAATAAGAGTTATCGGAGAATGACGCCGCCATTTCTTCCCGCAAAAGCGCCTTTTCAATCTTGCCGTCGCTGTTGATAAGGCACAGCCCGCTCAATGCGTTCATTGCTCCCGCAACTTCCGCGGGCGTTGATTTATCGTTTACTCCAAGCAAAGTATATATCTTGCTTAAGTTTTTCTCCGCAAAGTCGGCAAGCTGTTTCGTGTTTGAAATGCTGTCGTCGTCAACAAGCGAAAACTCGCTCTTGACTTTCTTTATGAAGTCAAATCCCGACTCCGCCTGCTTCGCATGATCTCTTATATACTTCAGCGAAGCAATAAGGTTTGCCATAAACGCCCCGCTTTCCTTTATGTCAAACAGAATGTTTCTTGTCGGCAGCGCCCCGCAGAATGCGTCGGCAATACTCCTGCAAAGGTTCTTTTCAAGAATGACCGTATCGAAAACCTTGTTTGAATCGCGGAAGATAACGAACTTTCTGTTTTTCTCCAGCTTAAACCCATGCCTTGTCATTCTCTTTTCCAAAACCGCCGCGGAAAACGGGAGTTCGTAGTTTATGACGCAAGTGACCGTCTGCATACCCTCGCCCGTAGTCGACAGGTTATCCATTCCTATGATAACGCGCGGTCTTTCGTCTATATCCGTGTCAACAGACAGCTTCTTAATAATAACTTCGGGGGTTATCGTTTCGCCTCTTTCAACAAACACTGCGCTTCCGTAAAGTGCGGAGAACACCTTTCTCAGATACTCGATAGTGTTCTTGTTGCAGCAGTATATCATAATTCTCGAGTCTTCATCTTCGAGAATTTCCGCGCTGTACTTTAACAATGCTTCAAGCTTTTTGTCAAGTTCAGCCAAGTCCTCAACATCAGAGCGCGTGAAATATGACTTCATATATATCTTTTTCTGCTTATCAAATTTATCCACATCATACTGCTCAAAAATATTTCCGCCGTATGAATATGTCGGCAAGCCCGTGTGCAAATCAACGCGCCTTCTGAACGTGTTTATAACCGCGTCCTCAAACCCGTAGTCAAGGAAAACAATCTCGCGTTTATAATCGTCCGAATAAACGAGCGGATCGTAATAGCGCATAACCGCGTTGTCCATGCTTAATGAGCAGGCGGACGCGTCCAGCGCAAACTCGCACGCCGTATCGGCTTTCCCGCTGTCAGCCAGAACGCTCTTTATAAGTTCCGACAATTCTTCTCTGTCGCTGTCGGTTTTAGCGGGGAATGGCGCGTTTATAAGCAGGTTTTCCGCTTTCCACTTTATGTTCTTTCTGTATCCCGCATAATCGGGCGCTTTATTGCTTAAAGCCTCGTCAATGATGATAAGGTCCCACTTTACATTTTCGCCCGCCTTATGCTTTAAGACGTTGTCCGAAAAGAGGGTGTTCTTGGACATAAGATATAATCCCGAACCCTCCTCGTCAAAGAACAGCAAGGCATTATGTGCGCCCGACACCATTTTGAAGTCGGCGCCTATGCTTGTTATCAACATTCTGTACCAGCTGTAAAGCTCGCTTTCGTTTGTTATAATAAGTATGTTGGGATTTTCGGCTCTTACTAAAATGTCGTAAACGCTTATAGCGCACTTTACGAATTTATCGGAGCCAAATTCACCGCAGTTTAAGACAAATCCGAACTTTCGCAGTTTTTCCGCCGCAGCGAGATTTGCCGCGGACAAGTCCTGTCCTACAAGCGGTATCCATTTAAAGTTGCTCAATATAACGCACCTCCGAAATAATCGCTGTTTACAGAATGCATCTGTAAAAAAGCACAATTTGCTATCTTTAATTATACACCAAATCCGAATTTATTACAAGTACGTCAACCCACATAAAACTATCAAAATCTAATCACGAATTTTTGTGCAATATAGACAAAAAGCATGAAAACAAAGGGAATTATGCTTAAAAAAGGGAATAAAGCGCGGATATTTGTACTTAAAATATAAACAAGCGCTGAAAAAATCCTGAAATTCCCATTGAAAAAATTACGGAAATATGTTAAACTAATTACAAAGGGGTGCGAGATTTTAAATGCTGAAAGCAGTACTATCAAAGAAAAATATACTCGAATGCGATGATTACATTGCATGCGTTTCCGACTTGATTGAAGATGAAAATATTTTAAGGCTGAGAGAGTTCAGCCACCACATAGGCACAACCCGTTACCAACATTCTCTTAACGTTTCCTACTACAACTTCCTGCTGTGCAGGTTTCTGAACCTTGACGCAAAGAGCGCGGCGCGCGCGGGGCTTATGCATGATTTGTTCTTTTACGACAGGAGAAAGCATGAAAAAGGCGTCGGCGAAAGTTCACATATCTCCGAACACCCGAAGATTGCGTTCTTCAATGCTTCGGAAATGTTCTCAATAAACGAACTTGAGGGCGATATCATAGCAAACCATATGTGGCCCGCAACAGCCCACCTCCCCCGCCATAAAGAAGCGTTCGTGATTACGTTTGTAGACAAGTTCTGCGCAGTTGCGGAAGTCGCGTCAAGCGTGCGCCTGAAACTGAAAAGAAGTAAAAAGCATAAGGGATAATATACGCCAAGGCGTGGTTTTAGCAAGGGGAAAACCTGTTGTCAGTTGACAATGTACAGTGGACAGTAATCAGTAAAGGTATCCGCTGACGCGGATAATGTCAGATTGTTTTTAGATTAGGAG
>CANQOJ010000159.1 GCA_947625455.1 uncultured Clostridia bacterium
TAACGGCAAAGGTCAATGTCAGAACGTTTGCGGGGTTTGTGCTTGAGGATACGGACGGGGGCGATTTGCTGATAAACGCAACTCCCGCGGGAATGTTCCCGAAAGTTGACAATATGCCGTGTACCGAAGAAGTTGTAAGCAAGTTTTCGTCAGTGTTTGACGTTATCTACAACCCCAAGGAAACAAAGCTCTTAAAAACCGCGAAATCCCTCGGCAAAAACGCAAAGGGCGGTATGACAATGCTGGTTTTGCAGGCAGTCGCGGCGCATGAAATATGGTACGGCGCGAAGTTCAACAAGAGCGACATAGACAAACTGGTTTCGGATATGGAGAATGCAATATGAGCGTTTATCTTTGCGGATTTATGGGGTGCGGTAAAAGCCATGTGGGAAGAGTTCTGGCGGGAAAACTTGAAACAAAGTTTGTGGATCTGGACAAGTTTATAGTTGACGCGGAGAAAATGACTATCCCCGAAATTTTCGGCAAGTTCGGCGAACCGCATTTCAGAAAGCTTGAAGCTAAATACATCAAGGAACTTTCAGAGGGGTATGTTGTTGCAACGGGCGGGGGTGCGCTTTTAAATGACGAAACGGCAAAATTTGCACGGGAAAGCGGGATTTCCGTTTATATAAACACAACGTTTGAAACCTGCTACGAGAGGATAAAGGGCGACAAAAACCGCCCGCTTGTTATGAACAACACTTATGAACAGCTTTCGGAATTATATCAAAAGCGCGCGCCCATTTACAAGCGCAACAGCACATATATGGTAAACGGAAACGCAAGAGATACGCTTATAGCTGACGAAATTGCAAAATTACTCAAAGCACATAACAAATAACAAAGGACAGAAAATGGTAATTAAAAACGTAAAAATTATAACAATGACGGGCGAGGAGATTGAAAACGGATTTGTCCGCTTCAATGAAGTCATCACCGAAACAGGCGGTATGAACGCATATGTCAAGACAGGCGAAGAAGAAATTGACGGCGGGGGAAGAACGCTGTATCCGGGGTTTATTGACGCGCACTGTCATCTGGGAATGTGGGATGACGCGCTGTGCTTTGAGGGTGACGACGGAAACGAGGATACAGATCCCGCTACGCCTCAACTAAGGGCAGTTGACAGCATTAACGCCATGGACAGGTGCTTTGAGGACGCTGTAAACGCGGGAGTTACCGCTGTCTGCACGGGTGTGGGAAGTTCAAATCCCATAGGCGGAAGCTTTGCGGTGATTAAAACATTCGGCTCAAAGCGCGTTGACAAGCTGATTTTGAAAAATCCCGCGGCAATAAAATTTGCGCTCGGCGAAAATCCCAAAAGCACCTACAATGACAGAGATGAAACGCCCGTCACGAGAATGGCTGTCGCGGCGATAATACGCGAACAGCTTGCAAAGGCGCAGAGATACAAAGAGGACATGGACGAGTATTACCGCCTGAAAGGCACGGACGACGAGGTGTCAAAGCCCGATTTTGACGCGAAATGCGAAGCGCTCCTGCCGCTGTTTGACAGGGAAAAACCGCTTTCGGCGCATTTTCACTGCCACAGGGCTGACGACATATTCACTGCTATTAGGATCGCAAAGGAGTTTAAACTCGACTACACGCTTATTCACTGCACGGAAGGCGCGCTTATTGCCGATGAACTCAAAGAGGACAACCCGAAGATAGTCCTAGGTCCCGTTTTCGGCGACAGGGGAAAACCCGAACTCAAAAACCACAGCATAACTACCCCTGCCGAAATTCATAAGCACGGCATTGAATTTGCCATCTGCACCGACCACCCCGAAACGCCTATTCAATATCTCCCGCTTACGGCGGCGCTTGCGGTAAGGGGCGGTCTTGACAAAGAAGAAGCCTTGAAAGCAATAACCGTAAACGCGGCGAAGATTTTAGGCGTTGACGGCAGGATAGGCACAATTGAAGCGGGAAAGGACGCGGATTTTTCGCTGTTTTCGGGAGAACCGCTTGGGTTGTACGATACGCCCGAACTTGTGTGCGTAAACGGAAAAATCGTTGTAAATAAGTTGGATAAAGGAGAATAATATGCGGGAAATTGACGCTAAACAGATAACCGAAACAATCGCGGAGCTGTGTATAAATGCGAATTTACAGCTTCCCTGCGGTATGCGCGAGTGCATAGAAAATGCGAAACAAAAAGAGGAGAGCGAACTTTGCAGAAGCGTTCTGGGGGATATTCTGGACAACATTGACTGCGCAAAGGAACTTTCCGTGCCTATCTGTCAGGACACGGGAATGGCAGTCGTTTTCGCGGAAGTAGGACAGGACGTGCATATTGTAAACGGTTCGTTTGAGGACGCGGTAAACGCGGGCGTTGCAAAGGGGTATACCGAGGGCAGACTGCGCCTTTCAATCGTAAAAGATCCCCTAAGACGTGAAAACACGAACAACAACACCCCCGCCGTTATACATACAAGGATAGTAGAGGGCGACAAGATAAAGCTTGAAGTTGCGCCGAAGGGATTTGGCAGTGAAAATATGAGCAGGCTCAAAATGTTCACCCCGTCCGCTTCGCAAGCCGACATCATCGCGTTTGTAAAGGAAACCGCGTCAATCGCGGGCAGCAACCCTTGTCCACCTATTGTAGTGGGCGTAGGCATAGGCAGTGATTTTGAGGGGTGCGCGCTGCTTGCAAAAAAGGCGCTTTGCAGGGATTTAACCGTAAGAAATCCCGATCCGTTTTATGCTGACATGGAGCAGAAAATGCTGGACGAGATAAACAAGCTGGGAATAGGCGCGCAAGGCTTCGGCGGCAGGATAACCGCCCTTTATGTCAACATCGAAACAGCGCCTACGCATATCGCGGGCTTGCCCGTTGCCGTCAATATGGGCTGTCATGTCACAAGGCACTTGACAGGAATAATAACAGTCATATGACAGTATACAGTGTACGCATTATCCGCCTTACGGCGGATAACGCTATGTACAGTATACAGTTGCGGTGTCCGCTTACGCGGATAATATTAGATTGTTTTTAGATTAAGAGAGCGTAAGCCTTTCGTAGGTTTACGCTCCTTTAATATGAACACAATCTAAATCCGTCACGAAGTGACACCTTTACTGAATACTTTCCATAGCGTTATCCGCCGTAAGGCGGATAATGCGTACACTGTATACTGCTCTAGCTTCTAGCCTCTACATTGCATATACTTATATATCTGTCCCGAATTTTTCTCAATAAGGTAGATATACTTTCCTGTTTTCTCGATCATGACCAGATATTTTGTGGCTTCGACGGTTGTTGAATAGACTTCAAATTTGTCGTTGTTGTCATTCAGGCTGTCTATGGGCAAAAGTTCGACTACTCCAAAGTAAATAATCCCTTGGGAACTTAAAATCTCCTGTATCATGTTTTTGTCTTCATCAATAAGCAGTTTGAAATTTCCGTCGATTTTGTCAAATGCCGTCTGGCTGTTGATATTTTCGACAATTCCGAGTTTTTCGTTCGCCTTATTATACTTGACAGCATAATCCGAGTTTTTCTCAATAAGATACACAAACTCATCGTTTATGGCGACCAGAAGAATATATTCTTTGTCCGTATGCTGTGGTATAAAAGCGCTGTACTTGATGCTGTTGTCAATCAGGCTTTTTATCGGGGCAGTGTTGTCTGCCCTGTCGTACAAATCTCCGTTGAAGCAGACGATTTGCTGAACAATATCGTTTTCATCTGTAATCAGTTTAAACTCCCCCGCGTATTTATTAAGCATGATTTCGGAACTTTCGGGTTCGTTCATGGCGAAAAATTTACGGTAAAGCATATCGTATGCTGAATTTGTTTCAGTTGAATCTGCGCTGTCAGCGGGCGTTATATCGGTACTTGCTTCAGTTTCGTGCAGTCCGCTGTTTGTCATATCGGGCATGAAATGCTGAACATTGAAAATTACGACAAACAGCAATACCGCACATGCCGCAACTCCCGCGGCAGGCGCTATAATATTCCAAACAGGTCTTTTTGCTCTGTCTGTTCTGATTTTGAGCGGAGCGTTCTCCTTTAGCTGTTCGTGAACGTTTCTCATTATCTTGTCAGTATCGGGAGACACCGAGTTCAATTCCGCTTTATAATCATCTTTAAAGCTCATAAGTTCCCTCCTTACTCAAAATCTTCTCTGTTAAGCAGTTTTTTCAGCTTTTCTCTTGCACGTGAAAGCTGGGATTTTACGGTGTTCTCGCTTTTTTCCAAAATTTTGGCAATACTTGCGATTGAAAGTTCTTCAAAGTAGAACAAATGCACAACTGTCCTGTATTTTTCGGGCAGTTTCATCACCGCGCTTAAAACTGCGCTGCGTTCTTCAATTTTATCCGCTGACAAAGTGTTGTCATCAAAAACGGGTACTTCAAGTTCCTCGGCATACGTCCTGTGCCTGTACCAGGCGGTTTTTGCGAACGAATTTGCGCAGTTTACGGCAATCCTTATCAGAAAGTAACGCCTGTGTTCTTCGCTTTCAAATGTCTTGTCAGCCTTAAAGTATCGTATAAACACTTCCTGCGTCACGTCCTCGGCGTCAGCTGAATTCCCAAGCCTTTCAAACGCTATCCTGTATACCGTTGGTATATATGCCCGCATTGTTTCATCGAAATTTTCGGCGGTCTTAAGTGATAATTCCATTTAGTCACCTGCTAGAGGTCAGATTGTTTATATAAATAATACCATATAGAGCAGATAAAAGTTGCATTAAAATAAAAAAATTTTTCGTATTGCAGGAGGGAGTTTTCCCCCTTGAACCCCTTTTCAAAACTTTCTATTACGGCTGGTAATGGCGGGGTTCTTTGGCGCATAAAAGAAAAAAAGCGTTCGGCAGAGAAGCGCCGCTCCGCGGGGGCGAAACCACTGCTGACGCAGTGAGTCTGTTTCTTCCAAAGGCTAGGAGTTTTTAGTGGATAGAACTTGTGTTGATATTACATAGTTCTTATCCAACAGGACTTGCGCTGTCAGCCTTTGGAAGAAACAGACTTAAGGCTTTAGCCTTGTTTCGCCCCCGCGGAGCGGGCGTTGTTTGGAAACAAATGAGCGTAAACCCTCCAAGACAGGTGCATTCCTGCTCCTTTGAACTTTTCCTTTGCAACGTTTTTCGCCACTCGTAACTTGTTTGTAAGATTGACGATTTCAAAACTTGCGTTTTGAAATCGTCAATGTGGGGAAAACTCTTGTTTTCCCCACACCCTAAGATTCAAAGCCGTAAGGCTTTTAATCTGATGCGCTCTTTTTGCGTTGTTGAGGGGAAAACTTTTTGAAAAAAGTTTTCCCCTCAAACAGGGTTGTGAGGACAAAGTCCTCACAATCCGCCCTTTCAAAAACTTTATA
>CANQOJ010000160.1 GCA_947625455.1 uncultured Clostridia bacterium
CTCGGTGCAGAAGCTTGACGAAGAGATGAAAAAGCTGTCGGAATGTGTTGACAGGCTGATTTCTGACGCAAGGGCAAGCGGGGATAATCTGAACTCAGAAGTTCAGAAACTCACCTCTCAGATGAACACCGCTCAAAACAGCGCGGACAACATTACAAACCGTACAGAGGAAATTTTCGGCGGTTATTCTGACGGGATAAACGAACTTTTAGCGAGAGCGGATATTGCGCTTGACGGGGCGGTACCTGCCGTTAACGCGTTAGATGAAGCGATACGGCTTGTGGGGGATTTCGCGGATAAATGTTCGGAGGCGCTTGATGATGTAGAAAAGGCGGGAGATTACAGCAAGGAGGCTGTTGAACAGGCAAGAGGTGCGATTGACGGCATAAACAGCGCGCTTTCGGAACTTGAAACAGGATTAAGAGATATAGCTGCGGCGCTTTCGGACATACAAAATTCCCTCGGCGATACCGAAGAAATAAAGTCATCTCTTGTAAGCATCACAGATACCCTAAACAAGACAACGGACGAAGCGAAAAAGCTTCTTGACGCGGCGAAAGAGCTTAACAATGCGTTCAAAGAACTGTCGGACTGGTTAAACGGCTCTGACTGGCAGTCGCTTGAGGACAGCGTTTCAGCGCTTTCTGACGGTCTTTCGGACGTTCTTGACGCTTTAAGCGAAGTAAGCGGGGCGGTTTCCGACATTTCGGCGGCTATTGATTCGAGAGAGCTTAACAGTGCGCTGACCGAGCTAAACTCCGCTTCAGCCGCTTTAGGACGCGCGGCGCAGAAGCTTTCGGAAGCTGTCGGCAGTACAATTCCGAATACCGATAATCTTGCGGGGGCTGTTGACGAACTTATAAATGCTGCGGACAATCTGCAAAAAGCCGCGGAATATTTAAGCAACGCAACTGATCCCGACGAAATGCAAAAAGGCATTGACGAACTGAAAACGGCGGCTGACAAACTGCAGACAGCGCTCCAAAAAACTTCGGACGAAGTACGGAATTTGTCCGCGGCGCTTGACGCAATAACAAGTTCGGATATTCCGCAGAACACCGCAGATACCGTAAACGCGCAGCTTGACATTATTCTTAATTCCCTTACGGCAATATCGGACAATTTGTCGGAAATCAACAGCGAGATACGCGACATTCTCGACAACATTGACCTTTCGCAGATGCAAGACGCAATGGGCGAATTGTCTGACGCAGCCGAAAAAACAGCGAATGCTGCGGGAGAAATCAAAAACTCGACGGACAGCATTGACGCCGCCGCAAAGTCGCTTGAAAACGCGCTTTCATCGCTTTCGGACGCGTCAGCTAAGGCAAGCGAAGCGGCTGAGATAATGACGAAAATTAGCGAAAAGCTGTCGGAAGCCGCGCAGAAGCTGGAAGAAATCACGAAAACGCTTTCGGAAAAACCCGAAATCAAATTCCCCGCGCTTGACGAAACGTTTACAAGCTCGGTCGATACGCTTTCGGGCAGCATGAAAGCTATGATTTCAACATTGTCGAGAATCAGCTCAACGGCAAACGCGCAGGGCGGGAAACTGCTTGATGACGTGCAGGAAGTCAACGCCTGCCTTAACAGGATATTTGATATATTCAAGGATACATATAAAGACCTGCTTTCTTCATCTGACGAGGACGAAGTATTTTCCGAGGACATTTCAGAAATTTCCGAAAACACCGAAGATGACAGCCAAAGCGGAAGAGGAAAGGCTTTAGAATGTGTAAACAGCGGAAAAGTTGAGGGCGACGTAAATGTCGGAGGAATAACGGGCGCAATGGCAATAGAGTTCGACCTTGATCCTGAGGACGATATTTCGCAGAGCGGAAACCGCTCGGTAAACTTCAGCTATAACGTCATGGACATAATCGAAAACTGTGAAAATCTCGGCGAGATAACCGCAAAGAAGAACTACTGCGGGGGAATTGTCGGGAGAATGGACATGGGGCTTGTCAGAAATTCACGCGCAAGCGGCAATATAAAGAGTACGGGCGGAAATTATGTCGGCGGAATTGCGGGATATTCTTCCGCAAAACTGCGCGAATGTATGTCAAAAGTCACGCTTTCAGGAACTGCAAGCATAGGCGGTATTGCCGGCGAGGGCGGTATAATCACAAACTGCCTGTCAATATCGGACATAACGGAGTTTACGGAGAAAATCGGCGCGCTTTGCGGGTATGTTGACTTCAGCAAGGAGAACACCGAAATTTCGGGGAACTTCTTTGTTGACAGAGGAGTTGCGGGCATTGACAGAGTGAGCTATGCGGGTTTGGCAGAGCCTATTGCTTATGACGAATTTGCAAAACGCGCGGGAGAATTTGCGGACATTGTGCTGGAATTTACGGCAGACGGCGTGTCTCTGGGCAAAATCACGGTGCCTTTCGGAGGTTCGGTTGACCTTGACGACATTCCAGAAATTCCGCAGAAAAACGGATATTACGCAAAGTGGGAGGACTTTGATTTCGGAAATATAACATTCCCAAAGGTGCTGAGCGCCGAGTATATTCAGCTTTTAAGCTCTGTTGCAACGGAAAACAAGAACGAAAACGGGCTTCCTCTAGTGCTTGCAGACGGCAGTTTTGACGACAGCGCAAAGCTTCTTCTCGAAACCGAAAGCAGTTCGATTTTCGCACCCGACGGCGCACAGCTGCGTATCGTCACGGCTGAGGGCGCTGAACCGACTGCGCTCAGATTTCTCAAAACTGGCGACAATCCTCAGCTTATGCAGTATGTAAACGGCGGTTGGCAAACAGCCCAGTTCACGGAAAACGGAAGCTATCTTATTGTAGATGCGCCGAGGTTTGAAAACGGACGCGCGGTTTTCTGCGTATCAAGCAGCGCAGTGAACATGACGCTGGTTATCGTGCCGGCAATAGCGGCAGTTGCGGCGGTTGTTCTGATAATCGTGATAGTTGCGACTGTGAAGCGCAAGGCAAAGAAGAAACAGAAAAACAACGTTCATTGAAGCAAAGTACGCCAAAAGGTGGTTTTAGCAAGGGGAAAACTTTTTGAAAAAAGTTTTCCCCTTGAACCCCTGTTGTCAGTTGACAGTGTACGCATTATGCGCTTACGCGCAAAACGCTGTGGACAGTAATCAGTAAAGGTATCTGCTCCGCAGATGTTATCAGATTGTTTTTAGATTAGGAGAGCGTAAACCCACGGTAGGTTTACGCTCTTTTATTATGAACACAATTTAAATAATCCGCGAAGCGGCACCGATTACTGAATACAGCGTTATGCGCGTAGCGCATAATGCGTACATTGTATACTGTCAACTGCCAACGAGTATGGGCAATTGTTTTCTTCTTTTTTTAGTAAATTTGTACAAAATTCAAAAAATCTTATAGCAATAACCCACAATAAGTGGTATAATGATTTTGTGTTTATGAGAAATTAGAGTGAGGTACTGTAAAGTATGGATAACCAAAATGAAAATGAAAGCGAGTTGTACGGGTTTATTGAAAACACTTTGATGAACGATTTTGTACAGCTTGCAAGGGTGAACATTGTTGACGGGAGTTTTGAATTTCTGAAGCTGTCGCCTAACATACATACAAATCCCGCTGATTTTGACAATATTTTCGACTATGCAAAAAGCGTTGCTGAAAGCGGGTATATATCCCCCTACTACACCGAAGGATATTTCAAGTTTATTGAACCCGAAACCATAAGACGCAGAGTTTTCGGCGGCGAGCGGAGAATTGTGTATCGTTACAAGCGCAGTGACGGAAAGTGGGATGTTTTCAGCATAACCTCTCCGAAAGACTGCACTCCCGAAAACCCGTGGGCGGTATTCAGCTTAATGAATTCCGACATAACGTCAACCGCCCTCACAGAAGCCATGACCGCGCTTTCCGTTATCTACTACAAGATACTGAAAATCAACCTTACAACCAACTCCTTTAAAGTTGTAAAAGCCGACAGCAACGAGCAAATTGAGGACGGTATAACCACAATTACCGACTGGTGGAGTTCATTTGCGCGGTTGGGGAATGTTCACGAGGAGGACCTTGACGTTTACACGGAATTTACGGATACCGAGAAAATAAAAGCGCATTTCCGCGAAAAGAGGACGCGTATAAGCTGCCGTTACAGAAGAAAAAACGCAGCGGGCGGATATCACTGGGCGCAGATGGATATTGTCGCTGACGACGACTATTCTGACGACAACGCTAAACTTATCCTGTATGTAAAGGACGTTCATGAGGAACATATAGCTGAACTCCATCACCGTGAGGAGCTTGTCGACAACTTCAACCGTGACGCGCTGACCTTGCTTTACAACCGACACACTTTCCATGACGATATTGACAAGGCAAGAAGCGAGAATATACCGCTTATGACCTGCCTTTATGCCGACGTAAACGGACTTCACGAGATGAACAACTCTTTGGGGCACAGAAAAGGCGACGATATGCTTTGCTGTGTGGCAGATACGCTTAAGGCATTTTTCCCCGACGACAGGATTTACCGCATAGGCGGAGACGAGTTTGTGATGCTTAGCAGAAATCTCAAAAAGCAGGACGCCGAGCTTACCGCAAAGAAAGTAAGCAGAAGGCTTAACAGATTTAATTATGCCATTTCGACGGGCGTTGAAAGCGGGACGGGAATTGACGCAGTGAGCATTGTGGACAAAGCCGAGCAGACAATGCGCCTCAACAAGGAGAAGTATTATCAGAGCCATCAGCACGACAGAAAAAAGCGCACAATGAACGAAGAACTCGAAAAAATGCTTACCGAAAAGCGGGACGAGGAGTATTTCCTGAACCTCATAGGAGATATGTACGCGGGCGTTTATTTCATAGATATAAAGCATGATTCGCTCAGATACATATTCATTCCCGAATATTTCAAGGGCTTGCTTGAAGAAGCGTCCTTTTCCGTATCGCGGGCGCTAATGATGTACGCTGACAAATTTGTTGAGAGCGGGTATATTGACAGCTTCTGCGCGCTGCTGGATTTTGGGGAATTGTCAAAAATGCTTGATGAACACGAGCGCGTTGATTATGACTACAAAAAGAAAAACGGCGCGGAAATGAACCTCAAAATTCTAAGGACGTCCGCGCCCTCTGACGGGAAAGAAGAAACTATCTGGATATTCAAATAAAATTCATATGAAAGGGGATATTGATGAAAAAAATCGTCAGCTTTATCATTTCCATATGTATATTGCTAATATTTACGGTCGGCACATTTGCTGACAGCAGCTTTGTAAGAACAATATACAACGAACAAAACGGACTTCCCACGGGAGAAGCAAACGCCGTTTTGCGCACCTCTGACGGGTATATGTGGATAGGCAGTTACGGCGGGCT
>CANQOJ010000161.1 GCA_947625455.1 uncultured Clostridia bacterium
TACTGCTTTATTGAAGCGTCAAGCCAGGCGCTGGCACAGCACCGTTTCGCGAAGAACAGCTTTGAAGTCGCTTCTTTCACAAACCTCACCCGCGACCATCTCGACTACCATAAGACCATGGAAAACTACTTTCTGGCGAAACGCTCGCTGTTTGACAACTGTAAGTATGCCGTTGTGAACATTGACGATGAGTACGGGAGAAAGATTGCAGATTATTGCAGAAAGAACGATGTTATAGTAAAGACGGTGGCGATAGAGGGCAAAGCGGATTTTTACACGGAGTTTGTCAAAGTCTATCCCGACAGGACGGAGTTTATAATCACGGATTTGGAGAACAAGAAAAGCTATCCCGTGATTTTCGGCATGACGGGGGAATACAACGTTTTAAACGCGCTGACGGCGGTTGTTATGTGCAATATGCTGGGGTTTGAGATGAGCAGGAGTGTGAACGCGCTGGAGCGGATAAAGGGCGTAAGCGGACGGCTGGAAACGCTGTACAGCGGCGATTTTACGGTGATACGCGACTATGCGCACACCGAGGACGGGCTTGAAAAGCTCTTGTCAACATTAAAGCCTCTTGCCAAAAACCGCCTTATCTGCCTTTTCGGCGCGGCGGGTGAGCGTGACGCGGGAAAACGCCCCGATATGGGCAAAACCGCCGCAAAGTATGCGGACTATCTTATAGTGACAACGGACAGCCCGCGCCATGAAAACCCGCAGAAAACGATAGATGATGTTGTGAAGGGGATACCCGAAGGCGTTATATACAGGGAGTTCGTTGACAGGGAAAAGGCGGTTATACATGCTCTTGAAATCGCGGAGAAAGGCGATATTGTCGCGCTTTGCGGGAAAGGGCACGAGGACTACCAGGCGATAGGCGACGAATATCTGCACTTTGATGAAAAGGAAATAGTGGATAAATTTTTCAGAGGCTAGAGGCTAGAGTTGCAGTCAAAGCAACTCTAAAAAGGAGAAGTTGTCCTGACTGCTCTGGCTAGAACGCTCTTTCCCTTTCAAACCACGTCCGGCGCTCCGGGGTGCAGCCACGGCTTTGGCGAAGCGGAGAAGTTGTCCGAATAAGCGAAGCATGCTTCCCGCTTCGCCAAAGCCACGCGCTGCGCGCGGCAAATTCGCGCAGCGAATTTGCGTGGCTGCACCCCGGAGCGCGCGGGAGCAGGCGTTCTTTGAACAGAAAAAGTTGGTTTGAACTAAGCAGGTCAAAACGCGATTTAACAGAAAGAGTAACGTTTGAATTAAACTCTAGCCTCTAGCCTCTTAATCTCTAATCTCTAAAAGCGTAGGTGATTATTATGTTTACCTCTAAGGAAATTGCAAGCGTGACAAACGGCGTTCTTAAGGGCGCTGACGCTGAAATAACCTCTATATCGACCGACACGAGGACAATTGAAAAAGGCGCGCTGTTTGTGGCGGTCAAGGGCGAAAATTTTGACGGGAATGATTTTATAGACAAAGCGTTTGAAAACGGCGCGGCGTGCGCGCTGACAGATGTTAAAAACGGTTTAAATGTTGAAAATCCTGTTATATATGTTGAAAATTCAAGGATTGCACAGCTTAAACTTGCAAGATATTACCGCGACAAATTCGGCGTGAAAATCTGCGGCGTTACGGGTTCTGTCGGCAAAACTTCCACAAAGGACATGATTTACGCGGTGTTGTCCGCAAAGTATCCTACCCTTAAAACCGAGGGCAATTTAAACAATGACATAGGGCTTCCGAAAACGCTTTTTCGGCTTGACGAGAGTTTTAAAGCCGCCGTTATTGAAATGGGCATGGACGATTTAGGGCAGATAAGCGCGCTGTCGGAAACCGTGCACCCGAATTGCGCGGTTATCACAAACATAGGCTGGTGTCATATTGAGAACCTGAAAACGCGGGAAAATATCCTTAAGGCAAAGCTGGAGATACTTGACGGCATGGACAACGGCAGTCCGCTGATTATCAACGGCGATGATGAAATGCTCAAAACCGTGGAGATTGACGACCGAAAAGTTGTCCGTTACGGTTTTAACGCGAACAACGATATATATGCCGACAATATAGTGCATACCGAAAACGGCGAAAAATTTACCTTGCATTATGACGGCAGGGCATATCCCGCCGAAGTACCCGTAAAGGGCGGACACCATATAATGAACGCTCTGGCGGCGTTTTGCGTTGGGATTGAGTTCAATATGACGGCGGAAGAAATCATACCCGCGTTTATGAATTACGAAGCGTCGGGCATGCGGCAAAGAATAGAAAAGCGCGGGGAATACACGCTTATCCTCGACTGTTACAACGCAAGCCCTACTTCAATGGAAAGTTCGCTTTCCGTTTTAGGCACAATGAACGGCAGGAAAGCGGCGGTGCTGGGTGATATGCTGGAACTCGGCGAGATGTCGAAAACGCTTCACGAGGGGTTGGCGGACGCTGTTGAAAAGAACGCGGACATTGTTTTCCTTTACGGAAAGGAAATGAAAGCGCTTCGCGACGAGCTGTTCAGGCGCGAATTTCCCGTATTCCACAGCGAGAACAAGTATGAACTGACGGAGCTGCTGTTACAGAATTTGAAAAAGGGCGACAATGTTTTGCTCAAAGGGAGCAGGGGAATGAAAATGGAAGAGATAGCGGACAAAATTAAATAACTCAAAAAGAGGAAGAACATGAACGTTTGGACTAATGTAATTGCCTTGATAGCTTCGTTTGTTATTGCTTGGCTGCTGGGATTTGCGGTGATACCTTGGCTTCATAAGCTGAAATACGGGCAGACCATACTTGACATAGGGCCGAAGTGGCACAAGAAAAAACAGGGTACCGCGACAATGGGCGGTATTATGTTCATAACCGCCGTAATCGTCACCTTTACCGCGGGCATGATTATCATAGCCTTAAACGGCAGGGAGTTTATGGGCGCGGACAAGCGCGAGTTCACCGTATCGCTGGCGGGAGTTATAATGGCGGTTTTCTTCGGCGCTATGGGATTTCTTGACGACTTCATAAAGGTCGCGAAAAAGCGCAACGAGGGCTTGACGCCTATTCAGAAGATTATATTTCAGGTGCTTATAATTGCCGCGTATTTCACTACAATGTACATCAGCGGTTTTGCGAATACGGTGATTGCATTCCCGTGGGGCTGGCAGTGGGATTTGGGGATATTCTACTATCCCGTAATGGGGTTGGGGATTCTCTATATAGTGAACGCCGTGAACTTGACGGACGGGATTGACGGGTTGTGTTCGTCGGTTACGGTCATATACTGCGGGGCGTTTGCGGTAATTGCGGGCATTCTGGGAATGTTCGGGCAGTCTTTATTGTCATTCTGCACGGCGGGGGCGCTGGTGGGGTTTCTTATGTGGAATTTCCCGCCCGCAAAGGTGTTTATGGGAGACACGGGTTCAATGTTCCTGGGGGGCATAGTCTGCGCGCTCGGCGTAGGGTGCAAGTGTGAATTTCTTATGGTAATAACGGGCATAGTCTACATCTTTGAGGCGCTGTCGGTTATTATACAGACCACGGTTTTCAAGATAACGAAAAAGATTTACCACACCAAAGAGGGCAAGCGCGTTTTCAAAATGACGCCTATTCATCACCATTTTGAGCTTTGCGGCTGGAGCGAAATCAGGATTGACGCGGTATTTTCGGCGGTTACCGTCATAGCGGGCGCGGTTTCGGTATGGTTTGCGGTGATGATGTACGGATAAAAGGTTTGGAGGGAGTTATGGAGCAGGCGAATGTTAAAAGCGCGTCAGCAAGCGCCGTAAAGAAGAAAAACGAGCCGAAAAGAGGCAGAATTGATATGCCCATGACCATAATCATTCTGGTACTGCTTGTATTCGGCATTACAATGATGTTTTCGGCAGGACACGCGCAGTCCTATGTAGACAACGACGGCGACAGCTTTGCGTATACCGTAAAGCAGGTGACAGCCGCGGGCATAGGTCTTGCGGGAATGATATTCCTGTGCTGTATTGACTATAAGTTTTTAAGGCATGAATTTAAGTGGTTCGGCGGGAGAATAAAGTTTACTCTCGCGGGATTGTTTCTTGTTATAACGCTGATTTTGAACTTTTTGTGCATATTCGGCGTTGAAGCGGAAGCAGGACAAAAACGCTGGCTTAAAGTTCCGCTTTTCAACACCTTTCAGCCGTCGGACTTTCTTAAAGTCGGGCTTATAATCTACCTGTCCTACTACATTCACAAGCACACGCACGACATAAGAAGATTTTCGGTAGGCATAGGAAAACCGGCACTGCTGTTTTTGGTTGTCGCGGTGATAATGGGCGGGATTCAGTCGCACTTGTCGGGATTGCTGATAATGACGGCAATATGCGCGGTCATACTCTTTGTCGGCGGGATAAATATGAAGCCCGTGATACCTGTGGCGGTACTTGCGGCGGTGGCAATAATCGTGGTCATCTCCCTTTCGGGGTTCGACTATTTCGGCGACAGAGTGGCGTATATGGATCCGCTTTCTGATCCGAGCTACAAGTCCTACCAGAACTACCAGTCCGCGCTTGCGATAGGTTCGGGCGGTATCTGGGGCAAAGGCTTCGGCAACTCAACCCAGAAGTACCATTATCTGCCGTTTGCGGTAAACGACTTTGTATTTTCGATATTGTGCGAGGAGTTCGGGCTTGTAGGCGGGCTTACGGTAATACTGCTGTTCGTGCTGTTTGTAATGCGCGGGTTTGTAATTGCTTCAAACGCATTCGACCGTTTCGGCTGTCTTTTGGCAACGGGGATTACGTTCCACATAGGGTTGCAGGCGCTGCTCAACATAGGCGTGTGCCTTTGCTGTATACCGAACACGGGTATTTCAATGCCGTTTTTCAGCTACGGCGGTACGGCGCTTATGATTCAATTGTGGGAAATGGGGCTGCTGCTGTCCGTCAGCAGGTACGCGCATTTGAAGTAGAGGCAAGAGGTAAGAGTTGGAGTCAAGCCAACTCTAAAAGGGAAATGTTGCTCTAACCGCAAGGTAACAAACATGCTTTTTCTTTCAAACCACGCTTGAGCGCTCCGGGGTGCAGCCGCGGCTTTGGCGAAGCGGAGAGATTGTTTGAATAGAGAAACGCGCTTCCCGCTTCGCCAAAGCCACGCGCAGCGCGCGCTCAAATTCGCGCAGCGAATTTGAACGGCTGCACCCCGGAGCGCGCAGGAGCAGGCGCGCTTTGAACGTGAAAGGTTGCTCTAATCTCGCTGACCAAAACTTACTTTAACAGAAAAAGTAACGCTTGATTTAAACTCTAACCTCTTACAGCGTTATCCGACGAAGGAGGATAATGCGCTAACATCTTACTTCTAAAGGT
>CANQOJ010000162.1 GCA_947625455.1 uncultured Clostridia bacterium
TGGCGGGTATTCGCCGCTGCGGAAAATCAACCATTTTGGATATGCTTCGCGATGACCTGAAAAACAGCGGCATTTCGGACGACCACATAATATCTGCCCGGTATACCTCGGAGGATATGGACGAGGGTATGACCGACAGGGATATGTACAACGCCATCAAAGAAAAAATGACCGATGGGGAGCGGTATTATATCCTGCTTGACGAAGTTCAAGAAATCGCGGGCTGGGAAAAAGCTGTGAACAGCTTGCTCGAAAATGCAAATACTGATATATACGTCACGGGCTCAAACTCAAAACTTATGTCAGGCGAGATTTCCACATATCTGAGCGGAAGATATATTTCTATACCTGTGTTTACGCTGTCGTTTGCCGAATATCTTGATTTCAAAAAGGCAAGCGGCAGACCAACTAAAGAGCTGCTGAACGAATATATCAGAACGGGCGGTTTTCCGATAGTCGCGCTTGGAAATTTTGACGACCGTTCCGCTTATCAGATAGTGGAGGGAATTTACACGTCTGTTATCACAAATGATATTACAAGACGTCATAATGTAACAAACTACGACTTGTTTAACCGTGTTGTAAAATATGTTGTTGAGAATGTCGGCAAGCCGTTTTCTGCAAACGCTATTGTTAAGTTTTTGAAAAGCGAGGGTCGTTCGTTGTCGGTGGAAGCGGTTTACAATTACCTTGAATGGCTGGAGAAAGCCTTTGTGATATACTGCTGTCAGCGTTATGACCTGCAGGGCAAGTCTGTGCTGAAAACCCAGGAGAAGTTTTATTTGGCAGACGCTTCTCTTAAATATTGCATAATGGGGTATAATCCCAAGTCAATTTCATCAATGCTTGAAAATATCGTGTATTTTGAGTTGTTAAGACGAGGTTACGAAGTGTATATCGGCAAAATTGACACAAGGGAGATAGACTTTGTTGCTGTACAGCGTGACGAGCGGATATATGTTCAAGTGTGCCGCAGTCTGCCCGAGGAATCCGACCGTGAGATTGGCAATCTTTTGGATATAAAAGACCATTACCCCAAGTATGTGGTAACGCTTGACGACCTCGCCGGCGGCAACGTCAACGGCGTGAAAATAATGCATCTGGCGGATTTTTTGTTAAGTGACAGACTGTAATGTATAAGGCGGTGTTGTTAAGCACCGCCTTTTTATACTCGTTTTGCATTCTCTTTTGCCCTCACCCCGAATATTTCCCCTTAAAATCTTAACAATAATAAGGGAATGTCCTCCTAAAGCATTGACTTTTCCCTTATTTTATGATATAATTTAAGGGAAACTGACGGAGGTGAGGGGAATGAGAGAGTTTAACTACTCAGCTATAAAAGACCAAAAGTGGGATTCGGAAATTCTCGGTTTGATTGCCGCGATTTATAAGGAAGCCGGAAAGCATGAACTGTATCTGAAACAGCGTCCGGAAGAACTTGAAAAGTTGGTCGAGATTGCAAAGGTGCAGAGTACCGAGGCATCTAACGCGATTGAGGGAATAGTTACGACCAACACGCGCATACGGCAACTGGTCGAGGAAAAAACAACGCCAAGAAATCGCGATGAACAGGAAATCGCAGGTTACCGTGATGTCCTGAGTCTTATCCACGAGAGTTTTGACGTAATTCCAATTACGCAGAATTACATTCTTCAGCTTCATAAAATCCTATACAGCCACATGAATAACCCAATGGCGGGCAGAACGAAAAACGTGCAAAATTATATCAGCGCAACTCATCCGGACGGTCGCGTGGAAACTCTGTTTACGCCGCTTCAGCCCTATGAAACGCCCGAGGCTCTGGACAGAATTTGCGCGGAATACAACCGTGTAATCGGCAATATGGAAGTAGAGCCGCTTATCGTTGTTCCTGTTTTCATTCACGATTTTCTTTGTATCCACCCGTTCAATGACGGCAACGGCAGAATGAGCCGTCTGCTGACAACTCTGCTTTTGTACAGAAACGGTTTCTTTGTCGGGAAATATATTTCGCTCGAGGCAAAGATTGCGAAGAATAAAGATTTATATTATGATGCACTCCATAAGGCGCAAATCGGCTGGCATGAGGGCAACGAAGACGCGGTTCCGTTCATCAAATATCTGCTCGGAACGATACTTTCGGCATATAAGGATTTTGATGACCGAGCAGTTTTAGTTGAAACAAAACTATCAGCACTTGAAACAGTAAGATGTGCTGTTGCAAACAAAATCGGACGATTTACAAAGCAGGACATCCGGGAACTTTGTCCTGCGCTCAGCCTAAGTTCCATAGAGGGTGCGCTACGTAAGTTGGTGGCTTCCGGCGAGCTGAAACGAGAGGGGAAAGGGAAGAACACCTGCTATTACAGGGCATACTAATTGCCGCAGCGTATGTTGATAAAATTAAGCATCTGCCGAAAATAGCAGATGCTTTTCTTTATTGATATATTTGTAATGACGTTCATAGACAAATTGTTAAAATTTATTTTCAAGTAAAAATATTTATAATATTTTACAATTTTTCATTTTCAAATATAAAAACTTCTTGATAATGCCATTTTTTTAAAATTCAATATAAAAAGTTGTTAAAATTTGATTATAAAAAGACTTCCTTCATAGATAATATAAGCTGTTAACACTCAACGGTTAAGTGACTATTTTTAATATATTCTTTTGTTGTTAACCTCAAAAAGATTAACAAAATGTACTTGACAACCGTTAAAATTTATGCTATAATATTTGGAAAAGGAGGTGCTGAAATGGCTTACACGAAATTTGGCGAGTATATGCGCATATTGAGAATTAAACACCATGAAGTAATGGGCGATGTCGCAAAGATGCTCGGTGTTTCCACGCCGTTCCTGTCTGCCGTTGAGAACGGGAAAAAGAATGTTCCGGCAGAATGGTTCGCTAAAATTGCAGAAAATTACGCCCTCACGGCTGAGGAACAAGCTGAACTCAAAAATGCAATTGAAAACTCAAAAACACAGATAAAGCTGGATCTGTCGGGAACTGCTGACTATCAGCGTGATGCTGCTATGCAGTTTGCCCGTTCTTTTGGTGACATTGACGAGAATACAGCAAAGAAAATTTTAGAACTTTTGAAAAGGAGTAACAACAATTAATGGATTATATCACTAAACCTTTAAGCAGAATCACTATAAGAAAATTCAGCAAAATTGTCAGAAAAATTTTCGGTTGTAAATCAGATGACGAGCCGTTTCCGGTGCTTGAAGCCCTGGAAATGCTTCCGGATATAGTTGAGAATACAAATAAGGAATATGAAATAGTTTGTGCTATTGGAGGAAAATATTTTCGAATACAAAGACAGCCATATACCGATAGCAAAGGACGTTATCACGGAAAAGAATATGTGGGATTAAATTTAAAATCTCCTTCTATTCCCGGGACTTTTCAAGGGAAAGCAAGGAAAGCCGAGATGAATCGTCTTACTCATTTCGCCATGACCTATAAGAAAGGAACAATTTAATTATGAGAAAAGATAATATATCCTTTTTTGATATTAATGCCTATTGTAATCCTGCAAATAAGTATGGTTATCTGGATCTGTCTCAGGATTATCGTATATTAGTATCGCTCGATGAAGAATCGACTAACAAGCTTTGGAGCTGTGAACTTTATGATGAAGAAGATGGTGGAATCAATCATAATATGATTTGTCTGAGTTTTCATGAGGATACGTTCTACTATATGGAAGACTATATCTTCCTTGTGTTGAATGCTAAACTTGGATTGAATATTAATATGTATGAAGAAGAATACATTGATACAGAACAGCTCAATAAAGCAATCAAGATTATGGAGGAAATCCTTAATAATACAGATGATAAAGCTGTAATAGATTTTGGTCAACGACTAATCGATATGATGAAAATTGCAAAAGAGCATAATACGATTATGGGGTTTTGT
Source organism: uncultured Clostridia bacterium (assembly GCA_947625455.1). Classification (GTDB taxonomy): domain Bacteria; phylum Bacillota; class Clostridia; order Oscillospirales; family Ruminococcaceae; genus CAG-115. The sequence goes on from CANQOJ010000162.1 coordinate 3,910, forward strand.
TTTTGATGAAAAACGTTCTTGAACAGCATTTCTGGTTTGATGGATTAGAGTTAGACAAAAAAGATTATCCAGCAGAAACACCTATTATTGTTGATAGTATTGAAAATCAAAGCAGTTTTTTTGACGAATATAATATTTTTGATTGTGTATATGGAACTAATCGTTATGTAATGTTATCCGAACTGTTTGAAGCCAATACTGAATCTAAATGGGCGGTTATCAAGGAAAAAGCAAGATATTATAATTCGATTACACTTGTGAATGATATTCTTTTTCAAAATGAAGAACTTGATTTTATTAAACAGTTCTATATTTCAGTGTTTCATTCAGCTTTAAAGAAGGAAAATCCTAACTGCTATGTTTATGATACAACTAATGAAAACAAGAATATCGTATAAATCAGGAGAACGAAAAGATGAATACCGACGTCTGGTAATAATTCTTTCCGTGACATCATCAGTGAAATTGATCTTTATGCTTAAAAAACAAATCCGTGACGGTTATATAATCGCCACGGATCTTGTTATCTAAGTCTGACTTAATTCAACGCTCCCTATCTCCGTATAAACAGCGCCATGCCTGCCGAAATTCGAGCGCATCAGAGAAAAACTGCCGACAGTCATTGACGCTTTGTGCACCTCAATATCCGCAAATTCTTTGCTGCCGATTGCGTTTCTGATCAGTGTTATATGAGGATTAAAACTTTTTCTGTCGAAAGGTATCTGTTCGGTTGATAGAAAGTGCCGAAGTTGCTTTACAAGAGCTTCAAGCCGAGGCTCTTTTTCAATTCCTGCCCAGAGAAGATTTCCGAAATTTCCTATATACCCGCCGAGCGTCAGCGAAAATGGCTCACATTGAATTTTATCCATTGTTTCAAGAACTTTCTCGGGTTCGTTGTACTCACCTATAAAAGCAAGCGTCAGGTGCATATTGTTTATATTCGTAAAGCGTCCTTTAAGACTGCGCTGCCTGAGTTCGTACTGTGCGTCAATAAGGGCGCGTTTTATGTTGTCATCAAGCCGAATTGCTATAAATAATCTCATGTTAATGCACCTGCTTTTTGATTGCGTTTTCATTCAAGTAAAAAATGCCGTAAATTTTTAATCAATAATATTTTACAACAAAACATATAAAATGTCAATATATTGCAACAAGTCAAATTTATTCCGCTGTTATGTTACAATAGATGTGAGACAAAAGGTATAGAAAAAGTGGTTGAGATCTGTTATAATAAAGTTATCACACCCCAAATAACAGAAAGGAACTCAACCACCATAGAATATTATAACACAAAAAAGCGGTATTGTCCACATCTTTTAAAAATAAAAATTATGGCAGTGAAAATGTTTAGGGA
>CANQOJ010000163.1 GCA_947625455.1 uncultured Clostridia bacterium
CTTTATTTCACGGTCGTTCCCAGGTCTTAACTCTGCAAACCGCTTCTGCATAATGGTTGCAAGCGTTCTGTTCTGGGGATTGTTGTTGTTATAGAACATCTGACCGCCGAAATACTGCGGATCGGTGAAGTTGTTCTGATGTACGCAAAGGAAAATGCTGTCGGGATAGCTTTGGATTATTTTAAGCCTGTTGTCCATGTCCGAAAGCTTTTGATTGCGTATGCCCTCAACACCCGGAGTGTAGATTGAAATATCCTCGTCTCTTGTCAGCACAACTTCAAATCCCGACATTTCAAACATCTCTTTAAGCGCCAGAACAATCGACAAATTGACGTCCTTTTCAAGAACACCCGTCACTCCTACCGCGCCCGAATCAAGCCCGCCATGCCCCGCGTCAATCACGATAACAGGCTTCTGTGCCGCCCTCGCAGAAGTTGGCAGTGCGTTTTCGGTTATCCTCGCGCACACAGCCAGAAGCACAAAGCACCCGATGATTGATACCGTCAGTTTTACGGATTTCTTTGTTATCTTGTCAATTATCCCGCCTAAGTTTCGTTTTGTAAACATTTACTTCAGTCCTTTCCTTAACTTGTACGTTTTGTCCATATTGTATGAGCGGTTTTTCCGGTTTAGAACACAGTATACAGTGGAAAATGTACGCATTATCCTCCTTCGTCGGATAACGCTGTATTCAGTTATGGTATCCGCTTTGCGGATAATATTAGATTGTTTTGAACATATGAGAGCGTAAGCGACCGGCGGGGTTACGCTCTTTTGGTTCAAACCCCCGCTTCGGGGCGGCGAAACAAGGCTAATGCCTTAGTCTGCTTCTTACAAAGGCTGACAACTTCTAATGGAAAGAAATTGTGTTTATATTATGTAGTTCATATAATAAACAGAACTTGTGTATTAGCCTTTGTAAGAAGCAGACTCACTGCGTAAGCAGTGGTTTCGCCGCCCCGAAGCGGGGTGTCGTGGAGGAAAGGTAGTTTGTCACCGGTTGCTCACGCACATTTAATTCAAAAACAATCTAAATCCCCGCGAAGCGGCACCATAACTGTTTACTTTCCATTGTACACTGTATACTGCGTTCCGCATCTAGTTGTGAAATTGCACAAACCCGATTTCCAAAGAAGAAAAACTTTTATAATTTCCAACAAACGCAAAAATGCTACTTGTATAAAATTGTCGATTGTGATACAATAGAAAGAAGAACATAAATTTAATTAAACAGAGGTGCGCTATGTCAAATTATAATTCATATGAAAGCCCATTTTGCACTCGCTATGCGAGCAAGGAAATGCAGTACATCTTTTCCGCGGACAAGAAATTTTCCACATGGAGGAGACTTTGGACTGCTCTCGCAAGAGCGGAAATGAAACTCGGACTTACAAACATAACCCAGGAAATGGTTGACGAGCTTGAAGCGAATATTGAGAACATAAACTACGAAGTTGCCGAAAAGCGTGAAAAACAGGTGCGCCATGACGTTATGGCACACGTTTACGCATACGGACAACAATGCCCCAAAGCCGCGGGAATTATTCACCTCGGCGCAACATCGTGCTATGTCGGCGATAATGCGGATATAATTATAATGCGTGACGCGCTGAAGCTTGTAAGAACGAAACTTATCAACGTTATAGCAAATCTCGCGGGATTTGCCGAAAAATACAAGGATTTGCCATGCCTTGCGTATACACATCTCCAGCCCGCCCAGCCTACAACCGTAGGCAAGCGAGCAACATTGTGGATAAACGAGCTGCTTATGGATTTAGGCGAGGTTGAGTACAGGATTGACAACTTGGCTATGCTCGGACAAAAAGGCACGACAGGCACACAGGCAAGTTTTGTCGAGCTGTTTGACGGCAATTCGCAGAAGATAAACGAACTTGAAACGCTTATCGCAAAGGAAATGGGATTTGCTAAATGCGTACCCGTAAGCGGTCAGACATATTCCAGAAAGGTTGACTTTCAGGTGCTTTCCGCGCTTGCGGGAATAGCGCAGTCATGCTCCAAATTCTCAAATGATATGCGCTTGCTCCAGAGTTTTGAGGAGATGTCCGAGCCGTTTGAAAAAACGCAGATAGGCTCTTCGGCAATGCCCTACAAGCGCAATCCTATGCGCAGTGAGAGAATAACCTCGCTTTCGAGATATGTCATGATAGACGTGCTTAATCCCGCATTTACGGCAGGCACGCAGTGGTTTGAAAGAACGCTTGACGACAGCGCAAACAAGCGCGTTGCGGTTGCGGAGGCATTTCTTGGAGTTGACGCAATACTGAACATAATGTTAAACGTCACCGACGGAATAAAGGTATATCCCGAAGTCATAAAGCGCAGACTTATGGAAAAGCTTCCGTATATGGCGACAGAGAATATAATGATGAAAGCGGTTGAAAAGGGCGGAAACAGACAGGAACTTCATGAAAGACTGCGCGTTTACTCCCAGGAAACAGCAGAAGCTGTCCGCGAGGGCGGGAAAAACGACCTTGTCGACAAGATAGCCGCTGATCCCATGTTCGGCGTTACAAAAGCGGAGATTGAGGAACTGTTGAAGCCCGAAATGTACGTAGGACGCGCACCCGAACAGACAGAGGAGTTTCTTGAAAACTGCATAAGACCGATTTTGAAGAAAAACCAAGATATTCTCGGCGAAAAAGCAGAATTGTCGGTCTAAATAGAAAAGGAGAATAGCGTTGAAGAAATGGACCTTGCCCCAGATACAAAAAGGCGGAGAAATTCACGATAAATTCGGAGAATTTTTAGGCGATATATTGCTTGCGGGCGGTTTTATGTCAGACAGCGAGGTAAACGGCTTTTACGGGTGCGGTGAACTTTCGGATCCGTTTTTGATGACGGATATGCAAAAGGCGGTAGAAGTCATTGACGACGCTGCGGATAACGGCGAGAAAATCGTGATTTACGGCGACTATGACTGCGACGGAGTTACCGCCGCGTCAATGCTGTACAGCTATCTTGAGGAGAACGGCGCGGAAGTTGAGTACTACATTCCCGAACGTTCTGACGGTTTCGGAATGAACATTCCCGCGCTCGAAAAGCTTGTTGAAAACGGCGCACAGCTTATCGTCACTGTCGACAACGGCATATCCGCAAATAAAGAAGCCGAGTTTCTGAAAGAAAAGGGCGTAAAGCTTGTCATAACCGACCATCACTCTCAAACGGGGGAGATACCGTTCTGCGAGGCTTGCGTAAACCCCAACAGGAATGACGATACCTCGCCGTTTAAGGAACTGTGCGGCGCGGGAGTTGTTTTAAAACTGCTTATAGCGATGTGCGGGAACGAGGATTTTGTCTTGGACAACTACGCTGATTTGGCGGCGGTAGGTACTGTGGGAGATGTAATGCCGCTGTACGGGGAGAACAGGCTGATTGTAAAAAAAGGTCTGAAAAGCATAAAAGAGGGGCAGAATTTCGGGTTAAGAGCGCTTATTGATAAGGCGGGAGCAAAACCCGACAGCCTCACCGCCGAGGACTTGGCGTTTAAGATATGTCCGAGAATAAACTGCGCGGGAAGAGTATCATCCGCGACTATATCCGCAAAGCTTTTGCTTGCGGACAGTCCCGAACGTGCAAATACATTAGCCGAAGAACTGAACGAACTTAATTCAAAGCGCAAAACCATAAGCGACGAAATATACGCCGATATTGAAAAGCAGATAGAACAAGATCCGAAAATCGTTTACGAGCGCGTTATAGTCCTTGCGGGAGAGGGCTGGAATGTCGGCGTGATAGGGCTTGTATGCGCAAAAGTTGTTGAAAAGTATGGAAAGCCGGCGGTTGTCATTTCGATTGAAAACGGCATTGCGAGAGGTTCCTGCAGAAGCGTGGGGAATTTTTCGATACATAAAATGCTTATGCACTGCGCTGATGTTTTCGACAATTACGGCGGGCATCCCATGGCGGGAGGATTTTCGCTTTCTGCTGACAAAATCGAAACATTAAAAACGAAGATATACGAATTTGCCCGCGAAAATTACCCGACAATGCCAGACGCAGAGCTTGTTTTCAGCAGAGAAACGAGAATAGATGAACTGAACATAAATGCGGTAGAACTTCTCGAAAGCCTTGCGCCATTCGGCGAGGGCAACAGAAAACCGCTCCTGCTGTTTAAAAACTGCACAGTAGCCGATCGCAAGCCCATGAAAGACGGAAAGTTTGTTTCGTTTACCGCAAAGCAGGGAAATGCGTCAATGCGCGCGTTTTCGTTTGAAATATCATATGACGAGTTTTTCATAGAAAACAACATGACCGTGGATATCGCGGCATATGCTCAGATAAACGAGTTTAACGGCAGAAAGAGCGTTGAACTGCATTTCATAGACTTCAGACCGAGCGGATTTGACCAGAACAAGTTTTTCGCCGCAAAAAGAGCGTATGAAGCAATACGCCGCGGCGAGGGCTGCGACGAAAGGCTGTACCCAAGAGTTGTTCCTCAGTCAAGAGAAGATTTGATGAAAATATACGACATGCTTGTGAAATTCGGCGGGAAATATTCTTTAGAACAGCTTTCCGCTTACAACAAGTCTGTAAACTACTGTATGATGATGATAGCTTCTGACGCTTTTGTTGAAGCGGGAATGTTTGAAAAAGAGGGAGAGCGCTTAAAGAAAGTGAGCGTAAACGGAAAGCGGGATTTGTTTAAAGAGGGATTTTTAAGCAGAATACAGCTTAAGGACGGAAAGGTCTTGGCTGTTTAAATCAGCAGACTATGTAAGCTGTTTAAACAATTAGGTTGATAAGGGGCGATTTATGTTATGGACATAAGGAAAAGCGTTACTGTTGACGACCTTATGAAGAAAATTGCCGACACGGGCAAAGAATACGATACCGACAAGATACGCCGCGCATTTGAACTTGCCGACGCCGCGCACGAGGGGCAAATGCGCACTTCGGGCGATAAGTATATAACCCACCCGCTGTCGGTCGCTATGATACTTCTTGATTATCTTATGGATACCGACACTATCTGCGCCGCGCTTATGCATGACGTTGTTGAGGATACGGACGTTACGCTTGATGAAATAAAGAAGAAATTCGGCGCAGACGTTGCGCTTATGGTTGACGGCGTTACCAAGATAGGTCAGGTGCCGCTGAATACAAAGGAAGAACAGCAGGCGGAAAATATACGCAAGATACTTATAGCCATGAGCAAGGATATCCGCGTAATCATCATAAAGC
>CANQOJ010000164.1 GCA_947625455.1 uncultured Clostridia bacterium
TCAGCAGTGGTTTCGCCGCCTCGGAGCGGACGTGTTTCGGGTTTAAAAGTAGTTTGTCACCGGTTGCCTACGCACGTTTAATTCCAAAACAATCTGATAAGATCCTACCTTTATCTAGCTTCCAGCCTCTTAACTTCTAGCCTCTAGGAGGGTAATTTTCTATGATTAAAAACCCCATTTTAAAAGGGTGCAACCCCGATCCGTCAATCTGCCGAAAGGGCAGCGAATATTATATTGCCGTATCGTCATTCGAGTGGTTTCCCGCTATCCCTGTCTATCGTTCGGAAGATTTGAAAAACTGGGAACTGTTCACAAATGTGCTGACGGACTATTCGCAGATTGACCTGAGAAATCTGCCGTCAGGCAAAGGTATCTGGGCGCCATGCCTTACATATTGCGAACAGAACGATATGTTCTATATCCTGTTCGGCTGTATGCATTCCACAAACGCCCGTTATCACGACTGCGAAAACTTTATCACTTGCGCCAAGGATATAAAAGGTCCGTGGAGTAAGCCCGTTTACGTTCATTCCGCAGGATTTGACGCGTCGCTTTTTCATGACGATAACGGGCGCAAATACGTGTGTTCTATCGACTGGGAAACCCGCGAGGGATATGAAAAGCCGGGGGAGATATGCGTTGTTGAAATTGACGCGAAAACATTCAAGCCTTTAGGCTTCCCCAAGCGTATTTACAGAGGCGCAACAGAGAGGGGCTGCCTTGAAGCGCCGCATATAACGAAGAAAAACGGCTTTTATTATCTTATGTGCGCGGAGGGCGGTACGGGCTACGGTCACTGCGTGACTATGGCGAGAAGCCGCGATATTTTCGGCGTTTACGAAACTGATCCCGAAAATCCCATTCTGACTTCATACCCGAACAATTTCACAAGAAGCGCAGACCATGTTGTAACAAGCTGTTTCAATCCAAATGTACGGCTTCAAAAAGCAGGTCACGGGAGTTATGTTGATTTGCCGAACGGACAGACATATCTTGTTCATCTCTGCGGCAGACCGTTTGTACCCGAACTTCGCTGTACTTTAGGACGCGAAACCGCAATCGAACAAATGGAATGGACAAATGACGGGTGGCTTAGAAAGGTTGGCGGGAAACTGCCCGAAGATTTTGTGAAAGAGCCGGATTTAAAGGAAACAAAGGTTACGAAAACTCCCGATTTTGACGGCTTTGACGAAGATAACTTGGGAAATCATTTTTATTCTCCGAGAATATCGCCAACGGATTTTGCCGATATTACAGCGAGAAAAAGCTATGTCAGAATACGCGGAGGAGAGTCGTTCTGTTCTCCATATTCAGCGTCAATACTTGCGCGGAAACTCACGGGAGTTTACGGCACGATAACGGCAAAACTTGATTTCACGCCCGAAATCTACAAACATTCCGCAGGCGTTTTGCTTTATTACAACAACCTCAATTTCGTCTATCTGCGAAAATATTTCAGCGAAACGTTAAACGCTCCCGCATTCGGAATAGTAAAGCTTGAACACGGCGAAAAGACCGAATTTACCGACACAAGAACGCACGCCGAAAACAAGGAAGTCTATATGCGGATAAGTTTAAACGGACGCGAATTTCACTTTGAATACGGCTATGACGGCATAAATTTCAGCAGAATAGGCGGTAATTTTGACTTAACAAAACTTTCGGACGATTATGTGGGGTTTGGAAGTTACACAGGTGCCTTTTTCGGGATAGGCTGTATTGACCTTATGTTTCATCAAAAGACAGCGGATTTTGATTTCATTGATTACAAGATTGACGAGGACAAAGATATAGAATAACGAGTGTTGACCATGGAAAAACCGAAGCGAGATTTTTATCTTAAAAGCGCGCTTGAAACCGCGCCGAAGTTACTAGGCAAAAAGCTTGTTCATAAAACAAAAGACGGCGTTTGTTCGGGAATGATAGTTGAAGTCGAGGCATACTGCGGTGAAAACGACAAGGGTTCACATGCATACAAAAACCGCCGTACAGAAAGAACTGAAATAATGTTCGGCGAGGGCGGGTTTTCATATGTTTATTCAATTTACGGAATGTACTGCTGTTTTAACGTCACGGCAAGCGTCAAGGACAAACCCGAATGTGTTTTTATCCGCGCGCTTGAACCTGTCGACGGGATTGAACTTATGAAAAAGCGCAGAGGAACTGAAAAAATTTCGGAGTTGTGCAGCGGACCTGCAAAACTCTGCACCGCACTTGCGATTGACAAAAGCTGTTACGGGCTTGACCTTTTGGGAGATGAACTTTATATTGAAGATTTCCGTGAAATCCCCGAAAACATGATACGCGTATCCCCGCGGATAAATATTGACTATGCAGAAGCTGACAAGGATAATCTCTGGAGATTTTTTGTCGCTGAAAACAAGTTCGTTTCAAAGGTTGCCAAGCGATTTAGGAACGACAGACTTATGATTTGAGAACATAATAAAACCGCTCTTATTCGGAGCGGTTTTATTGTTTATGTTTCATCGAGTTCGTTTTCTGTTACAAGAATGTCAAGCCTGACATCGGAAATTCCGCTTTCCTGCTTTAAGAAATTGCCGATTATCTCCTTTTCGGAATTTGTAAGTTCTCTTTCCGTTTCTCCCGAAAGCAGGATATATTTCCCGCTGTCGCCGTACATCACGCCGCACTGTATGTTGGTTATATCCTTAAATACATTTGACGCTTTCTGAGAAATTGCCGAGCAGTCTATGATGTCTTCAAGGTTTTTGTTGAGTTCCTCGTTCTTTTCCTTTTCGGCGTCAAGCTGACTTTGCAGGTCGCGGATTGTGTTTTCCTGAACGGCAATTGTGACCTTGTCGCTGTCAGCGTCGTTTTCTATCGTCTTGTTTTGGGTTACCTGCAGTGAAAAACTGCCGAGGTCATATTCGTCAAGTTTGTTTTCAAGTTCGGAGATTTTCTCGTCAGACACTGGTATTCCCACAAGCGACACGGATATTTTCTTTTCGGCATAGTCTATGTTGCTTTGTACAAGCTGGGTATCGGAAAATACAAACTCTTTTTTCAGATAATCCCCCGCATTTTTTTCGAGAACAGATTTGTACACCGTAAAGCCTGCAAACAGCACGCTCGGAATAACGGTTATTACAACAGCCGACGTTATCGCTCTGCGTATGCGTTTTTCCTTTTTCGCGTCAAGTTCGGTGTGCGCGGGCACTCCCAGAAGCTTTGTTACAAAAAATGCCGAAAGCGCAATAAACAGCGTGTTTATCAAAAACAGGTATGACGCGCCGAGAATAAAACTAAGCTGTGCTGTGGCAATCCCGTAACCAACCGTGCAAAGCGGCGGCATAAGCGCTGTTGCTATAGCTACGCCCGGGATAACGTTGCTGGTTTTCTTGCGCGTGTTTCCTATACCTCCCGCAATACCGCCGAAAAGTGCAATAAGCACGTCCCAGAGAGTAGGACTTGTGCGCGCAATCATCTCGCTTGTTGCCGTATTAAGCGGCGACAGGAAGAAGTACACCGTTGAAGTGATAAGGCTTATGATGACCTGCGTGCCAAAACGCGACGCGGCATGTTTAAGCATGGAAATATCGCGTATTGCGAGAGAATAGCCCATTGTGAGTATTCCGCTCATAAGCGGAGAAATCAGCATGGCGCCGATAATAACGGCGGTTGAGTTGACATTCAGTCCGATTGAAGCGATAAGAATTGCCATCATCAAAATCCACATATTCGCGCCATGGATAATGGTGTTTTCTTCCATCATATCATGCAGTTCGTCATAACTCAGCATATTGCTCCGCATATCAAGCAGGCTCTTGAAATAGTCCTTTACAGCATGCTTTTGATTTTTAACTTCATTTTCCATATAATCACCATCCAAAAAGCATTATACACCAAAATGCCCAAAATGTCAACTAGAATTTTACTAAATACGTCAAAAGGTGGTTTTAGCAAGGGGAAAACCTACTAGAAGCCAGAGATTAAGAGGCTAGATGCTAGAATTAAAGTCAAAACAGGATTTGATTAGGAAATCTTGTTTTAGTCCAAACTCTAGCCTCTAACCTCTCAATTTCTAGCTCCTAGTAGAGTAGCAATATACGTTTGATTGCATAAAATATATTGTGAGTTATCTAAAACAATGGGGAGGGGAAAACGTGAGATTTATTGCCATAGGCGGGGATGAACGCATGGTGTATGCAGCGCGGGAACTAAGCGCGGATACGCTTTATCTCGGCGAAAATATGAACATAGACGGCAAATACAGCGCTGTTGTGCTTTCCGTGCCTTTGTCAAAGGACGGCGAAAATATAGACTGTCCGCTTGAACAGACAAAGTTCCCGTTAAGCAGGATAACGGAGTTTGCAGAGGAAAACGCCGAAATTTTCGCAGGGGGAAGTTGTCCTGCGCTTGAAAAGATTTGCAGTGAAAACGGGCTTGCGCTTACAAACTATTTTGCAGATGAAACGCTGACGCTTAAAAATGCAAAACTTACCGCGGAAGCCGCCGTTATGCTGATGATACAAAGTTCAAAAGGCTCTGTGCTTGGCTCGCAAACGCTTATAACGGGATACGGCAGGATAGCGAAATTTCTGGCTTCGGCAGTTTCTGCGCTTGGCGGCAAGGTCACTGTTGTCGCAAGAAAACCCGAAGTCCGCGCACAAGCCGAACTTTGCGGATATATGGCGGTTGACATAAGCGAAATTCACGGCATTGCCGGTGAATTTGACTACATTTTAAACACCGCGCCAGCTGTACTTTTCACCGAAACCGACTTTAACAATCCGAGCGCGGTTTACATTGAACTTGCTTCAATACCACAAGAACCAACAAAGTCATTCTGCCAAAAACACGGCGTAAATTACATCTTCGCAGGCGGGCTTCCGGGAAAATACTCGCCGAAAACAGCGGGCAAATTTATTGCCGAAACAATTCAGAACATCATTTTCTCCGAAATTCCGCGCAAACGCGCGCCCAATTAAACGAGTTTTAAGGAGCGATTATGATGAATGATATAGAAAAGCTTTCGGGACTAAAGGTGGGATTTGCGGTCTGCGGTTCTTTCTGCACGTTTGAAAAGGCATTTTCTGCGCTTTCGGCGCTTAAAGAGGCAGGCTGCGACATCACGCCGATTATGTCCTTTAACGCGTATTCGCTTGATACGCGGTTCGGCACGGCGCAGGAAAACGCCGCAAAGATGTTTGAAATCACGGGAAAAACGG
>CANQOJ010000165.1 GCA_947625455.1 uncultured Clostridia bacterium
CTGCGGCATTTGCAGGCTGGGTGTTTACCGCAACATTCGCAACGGGATCGGGCTCTTCTTCAATGAAGTCCGTTGCTATTGCGATAATGGAAATCTCGTCCTTTTCGAGCTTGTCGTCATATACAACACCGCATTTGTACCTTGCTTCGGGATCGAAATTCTCGGTAATCTTGCTCATAAGCGAGTCAAATTCTTCAAGGTCAAACGACTCCGGCACGCTTATATTAAGCAGTCCGCGCCTTGCGCCCGTAATTGAGGTTTCAAGAAGCGGGCTGTTCATAACCTCGTCAATCGCGTCCTCAACTTTGCGCTCGCCCTTGCCGTTGCCTATCGCCATATGCGCAATTCCCGATTCCTTAAGCGTTGAGCATACGTCCGCAAAGTCAATATTGACTTCGCCCGTCTTATTTATAACCGTAATTATGCCCATAACCGCCTTTGTCAGTATCTCGTCAACCTTCTCAAAAGCGTTCTTCAGCGTGATATTGCTGCCCTTAAGGTCTTTAATTCTCTCGTTTGGAACAACGATAAGCGCGTCAACATTCTTCCTCATCTCGTCTACGCCCTTTATCGCCTCGCGCATCTTTATCTTTCCCTCGAAAGCAAAAGGCTTTGTGACAACGCCGACCGTCAATATCCCCTTTTCCTTTGCGATTCCCGAAATAACGGGAGCCGCGCCCGTGCCCGTGCCGCCGCCCATTCCCGCGGCAACAAACAGCATTGACACTCCGTCGAGCTTATCCGCTATATCGTCGCGGTTTTCCTCGGCAGACTGCCTGCCTCTTGAGGGATCGTTTCCCGCGCCCTGACCGCGCGTTGTTTTTCTGCCTATCTGGATACGCGTCATTTTACTGCCGTCTTTGCTTCTGAGAGCCGCAACGTCCGTGTTTGCCACAACATACTCAACGTCGCCCACTCCCGAATTAACCATATGTTCAACCGCATTTCCGCCTGCTCCGCCTACGCCGAAAACCATTATCTTGGTCGAGAGCTGGAAATCCTCGGCAACTTCAAATCCGTCATCAAGACTTTCGGGTGCAAATGCCATATTTTAAAATCCTCCTTTTAATGTTCCTGGGATTTATTGTCCTTAAATTAACACTACTGTTCATTATAACATATCTCACAAAAAATTGCAAGCATTTTTTCATATTTTTCCTAATATAATTTTAAAAACATCAGATTTTGAAATAATATACAGAAAAACAGCGTTCAATCCGACTAGAGGCTAGACGCGTTATGCACGCATAATGCGTGCATAATGCGTCTAGCCTCTAGATGAATTTTCAGGTTCTGTCGGCGTTTCTTCGGGCGTTGTTTCGGGATTTTCGGGAATTTGCGACGCGCTGTTGTTAGGTCTTACGGAGGGTTTTTCGGGGTTTGAAAGGGAGACAATGACGTTTTCGTCTTCCTTGATGTGCAAATCTATCAAATCCTTTGCCACCAGGAACTTGCTTTCAAGTTCGGTTGCGCCGCCCAAGTTCAGCAGTATTCTGTTGTCAATGGTCACTTTCGGCGAATATCTGTCGGTTATATCGATTTCGGTTATTTTGGTAAGTCCTGCTTCTTCCATAATCGTCAGCATTTCCCACGGCAGTTCGTTCTTTGTCTCATTCTTCGACTTAAGCCATGAACCGAGTTCAAGGCTTTCCGGCTCAAATCCCTTTAAAACGATTGCGTCCTCTGTGCCGTCAAGGTACTTTATAACTCTGCCGCCGCGCGAAATGCCTGCGGTTGTGCCGTTATCGCTTACGCTGAAGCATATCTGCGCTTCTTTTACGGTGATTACAAGCTTTGTCGGGAATGACTTTCTGACTTCGGCTTCGTCAACAAACAAGCACTTGTCAACCACCTTTTTCTCGGCTTCTTTTGCGTTTATATGAAGCAGATTATCGCCTGTTTTAAGCTCAGAGCCTGCTATAATCTGGTCGGGAGTATAGCGGACATTCCCCGCAACTTCAATCTCCGTACAGCGAAACAGCACGGTATTTGCCAGCACAATCAGCACCACAACTACCACAATCACCGCAAACAGATAGTAAAAGCTGTAATTTCTTCCCCGTGAACCGGGTTTACGGCGCACTCTTGTCTTGTTGTTCATGGCTTTTGACATTTCCTTGTGCGTTTTCTCAACGCTGCGGGTTTGGGAGTTGCTTCGGTTTGCGGTGGATGAATTGCGGACGGGATTGCGGGTATTTTGGGTATGGTTATTCGGACTGCTGTGTTTAGCAGGTGCGGTTTTATTGACGTTTTTATTAGCGCGTTTTACAGCCTTTTTTTTCATGTTTTCACTTCCCGTTTTTTAAACAAGCTGAACTTTCTTTATATCTGCGCCTATGCTCCTAAGTTCATTTTCAATGGTTTCATAACCGCGTTCTATGTAATTTACGCCCGTTATCTCGGTCACACCCTCTGCCGCTAACCCCGCAACGACAAGCGCCGCGCCGCCGCGCAATTCCGAAGCGCAGAGTTTCGCTCCCGACAGCTTTTTAACTCCCTCGATAACGCAGACATTTCCCTCAACCTTTACCGAAGCGCCCAGTCTCACCAGCTCCGATACATGACGAAAGCGGTTTTCAAATATCGTTTCAACAAACACAGATGTTCCTTCCGCTGTTGAACACAAAGCCGTAAACGGCGCCTGAACATCGGTAGGAAATCCCGGGTAGGGCATTGTTCTGACGGTTGACGGGGCGGCAAGCCTTTTTCGGCTGTTGAGGTATATCTTTCCCCCGCCGTATGGGTACACTCTCACGCCCATTTGCTCCAAAACGGGGATAAATCCGTTCATATGCGACGGCTCGCAGTGCGTTAAAATCAGCTCTCCGCGCGTTATTGCCGCCGCGCACATATATGTTCCCGCGACAATTCTGTCGGGGATTACGGTGTGTTCATTCGGTTCGAGCCTTTGCACGCCCTCAATGTAAATGGTGCTTTCGCCCGCGCCGCTTATTTTTGCGCCGAATTTGTTCAGGCAATCCGCCAAGTCAACTATTTCCGGCTCTCTCGCGGCATTATGTATCTCGGTAACGCCGTTTGCGAGTACTGCCGCAAGGAGAATGTTTTCTGTTGCGCCGACCGACGAAAACGACAGCGTTATCTTCGCCCCGTGAAGTCCCGCGGGCGTTTCGCAGTCGAGGTACCCGTGTTCTTCGGTAATAACCGCGCCCATTTGCCTTAACGCCGACAAGTGCAGGTCAATCGGTCTTGAACCTATCTCGCAGCCGCCCGGAAACGACAATCTGCACCGTCCTGTCCTGCCTAAAACAGAGCCTAAAAAAATTACGCTCCCTCTCATTCTGCGCATAAGGCAGTCGGGAATTTCGTATTCCGAAATCTGCCCCGCGTCAACCGTCACCGTATCCCCGCTTCTTTTGCACTTACAGCCAAGGCAGGCAAGTATCCTGCACGAAGCGTCAATATCCGAAAGCTTCGGGCAATTATGAAACGTGCTTTCGCCGTGTACCAGCACGCTTGCCGACAACAGCGGCAGTGCGCTGTTTTTCGAGCCCTGAACGCAGATTTCCCCCTCAAGCCTCTTTCCGCCGTTTATAATCAGCCTAGCTTGATTATCCATCAGATCACCTCTCAACATTTATGCTATCGCATAATATGTTGAAAGGCGATATTTGGTGTCTAGATGCTAGATTTTTAAGAGGCTAGAGGCTAGAGTTGGGATTAAAGCAGCTCTAACAGGGAGATGTTGTTTGTACCGCAAGGAAACAGACGTGCTTTTTCTTTCAAACCACGTTCGGGCGCTTCGGGGTGCAGCCACGGCTTTGGCGAAGCGGAGAAGTTGTCCGAATAGGCGATATGCTGTTCCCGCTTCGCCAAAGCCACGCGCTGCGCGCGTCAAATTCGCGCAGCGAATTTGAGTGGCTGCACCCCGAAGCGCGGGCGTGGTTTAAAAGGAAAAGAGCGTTTGCTCCTTGCGGTGCAAACAACTTTTTCCGGTTAGAGTTGCTTTGACTTCAGCTCCAGCTTCTAGACGGTTATTTTATATCCCCGTCAAATAGCTCGATAATCTCTTTCATTATAGCGTCCGAAGCGTTTGACTTCTTCATGTTCTTTGCATTGTTCTCCATGTCAAGAAGCGTTTTCCTGTCGTTATACAGCCTTGCCACCGTTTCAGTCAGCATGTCCCCGGTCAAATCCTTGTCCTCTATGATTATCGCGGCATTTTTATCAGCCAAAGTGCGGGCATTGAAGTACTGGTGATTTTCGGCAGCCTGCGGAAACGGCACCAAAACCGAAGCTCTGCCTATTTCCGTAAGCTCTGTTATTGTCATAGCCCCCGACCGCGAAATAATAAGGTCAGCCGCGCACATGCAGGTGTACATATTGTCGATATAGTCGCGGAAAATGTGCTTTGATTTGTCCTCGGAAACGCCGTTGTTCTTAAGTTCATCATAAAACATCTCGCGGTGTTTTGAACCGTAGGAATGAATATGGTTTATATCCCCCGTGTCAAGCTCCCATTTTATCAGCTCCGCAACTGCCGAGGTTATGCGGTTTGCGCCTAAACTCCCGCCGAATGACAGCACCGTAAAGCTGTCGGAAAGCCCTAAATGCTTTCTCGCCGACTGTCTGTCCTCAATGGGAATATTCGTCCGCAGGGGATTTCCCGTCACCACGCACCTTGAGGTATCTTTCAGATATTTCTCCGCGTCCTCTGACGCAAGCAGTACCTTGTCGGCTTTTTTCGACAGCATTTTCGTTGTTAAACCGGGGTAAGAGTTGCTCTCGTGAGTTACGGTCTTTATGCCCATTTCAGACGCCGCCGACAACACCGTTGCCGTGACATAACCGCCCGTGCCGACAGCAAGGTCGGGTTTGAACTCCTCGATTATCTTCTTCACCGCGCGTTTTGCCGAAATCAGGTAGCAATACGCGGCTTTGACATTCTTGACGGCGTTTGCGGGCGTCAGTTTCCGCTGAAATCCCATCATCTCAACGCCCTCGAAATCATACCCCGCCTTTGTCACAAGCTTTTTCTCCATGCCGTCTGGCTTTCCGACAAACAGTATCTTCGTTTCGGGAAACACGCTTTTCATCTTATCGGCAATAGCGAGCGCGGGGTTTATATGCCCTGCAGTACCGCCCGCAGCGAAAAGAACGTTCATAAACACACCACCTTTAGAAGTAAGATGTTAGCGCATTATCCTCCTTCGTCGGATAACGC
>CANQOJ010000166.1 GCA_947625455.1 uncultured Clostridia bacterium
CTACGGCTAGGCTTTGTGCCTGCCGTAGTGCCGTTGACGACGCAGATGAGGCTTTATCGACAGCCTGAGACAAATCCTTTGTCCTATTTTAAATATATTATTGTCTAAAATACATAATTTATGCCTATTGCATTTACGGGAAAAATGTGCTATAATGGAAAATGAGGTAATGTTGCGTTTTGATATAATCCCGATAAGGAGGAATTATGGACAATCAGAAAAACAAACGGTCAAATTCGGTTTCAAACAGCGAAATGTTTGTCGGGCTTAATTTGCTCAGCAAAATAGGCGTTATTTTTATAATCATAGGAGTTATAGCGTTTTCGGCGACTTCGGGCGAATATCTTAACAATATCGTAAGAATGGCTTTGGTAATTGCGGTAGGCGCGATTATGCTTGTCGCGGGCGAAATTTTTTACAGAAAAAAATCCGTGGTTTTCGCAAACGCGCTTATTTACGGCGGGATAGCAGAGTTGTTTATAAGCGTGCTTATAGGAAGATACGGTTTTGAGGTTTTCAGCAGTGAAATTGCGCAGATTGCGGGGATTGCTGCGTCAATAGCAGGCTTTCTGCTGTCTTTGCGGTATAAGTCACAGCCTCTTGCGATAACGACCGTGGTTTTCTCGGCCTTGCCTATATTCGCCGTTCAAAGCATAGAATCCGTCATTATAGGTGCGGGTTGTCTTGTCGCGGTACATGCGTTTGCGGCGGTAATTGCATACAGAAATAATTACACCGCGCTGAGTATCACGGGCTGTGTTCTTTCCTGCTTTGAAGTGTTTATAATTTATCCGTTTTTCGCGGCGATAACCGAGGGCAATTTTGAAATTTCAACAATTTTCATGCTGATTTACCTTATCTGCACGGGATTTATTTATCTTAGCGCGCCTTTACTTAACGCAGTACACAGCGGCGGCGCAATGTTTTCATCTGAAATCACAACCGCCGTAACCTCGCAAAGCGTTTTGATATTTTTCACAGACTTATTCTTCTTCTTTTCATTCGGCAGAATGACGGCTATTGCGGCAATGTCGGCTATCGCTGTTATATATCTTGTATGCGCGGCGGGATTTTCGCTGAAATTCGGCACAAGGGCTATGATATCGAACATTTTCATAAATCTCTTTATCGCCGCGGTATGCTTTTCAATAATAACCCTCGTAAGCGGTACGGCAAATTATTACGCGCTTCACGGTTTTGCGGCGGCGGTGCTTATTACAGGCGTTATCATTGACAGAGGAATGCTTAAATGGTGGGGATATGTACTGTTGGGAATTGCTGAGCTTGACTATATTTTTCAGCTTTTTGAACTGACTATACTCTCCTCGTCACATTCTTCATATGAATTTTCGGCAGAGAAGATACCGCTTTACATTGTAAACCTCGCAATATGGTTTGGGATAATGCTGTTCTTTATAATAATGAAGAAAACCGACAGCATTGTTTTCAAGGTTTATTCCTGCCTTGCTTTATTAAATGCGGGAATACTCGGAAGCAACCTTTTGCTTGACGTACTCGGCACAGCCCTGCGCGCGGCGGGCATGAACAGAGGTTTAGCTATGCTTGTAACGGCGTTCCTATGCGCTTGTCTGTGGCAGATACTGGGATTTATATCGGGCAGGCTGAAATATCTCGACAAAGCGCAAATGCCGACATCTCTTGTTTTCTACGTTATCGGATTTTTCTTCCTCGGATTTTCAAACTTTATGCGTTTCAGCGCAAACACAACGGGAGTTATGTTTGACGGGCTTATGGTTGCGGTAACGATAGCGGCAAACCTTATTTCGGTGCTGGCTGTTTTGGACATAACGTTTCAAATCACCGAAAAAGCGCCTAAGTTTGAAAGGGCTGTCGGTCTTGTGGTGTCACTGTACGGCGTTCTTACGCTTACAACGCTTCTCGGAACAAACAATTTCGTCAGATTTACAAGCTATATCATAAGCATACTATATATAATAACCGCGGCGCTGTGGATATTCATAGGCTTCAAAAAACAGAATGCGCTGCTTAGACGGTTTGGACTTGCGCTTTCGCTGTTGGTTTCGGGAAAGCTGTTCCTGTTTGATTTCTATGAGGCTGACGCTATGATAAGAACTCTGCTGTTCATAGGTTTCGGAATTACGCTTCTTGGAATAGGATTCGGGTATGGAATTGCCGAAAAGAAACTAAAGCAAAACAATCAAAAATAGGACTTGACTATTTTGGGATTTTATGTTATAATAAGAAAATGCAGATTTATAATTAAACAGCGCCGTGCTGAATGCGCAGGGTTCTGTCTGTATAAAGTCTAAAAATCTGAAACGGAGTGAAAATATTTGAAAAGCAAGATAACAAAGCCCGTGTTTTTCGTCATGCTGATACTGATAGCTGCATTTACGGTGCTTTCAACCATGGGTATCAAAACCTATTACGGCGACATAAAGACGTCGTATGTGTGGGGAATTGACGATATACGCTGGGGAATAGATATACGCGGAGGCGTAAACGTTACATTCGGCGTACCGGAGGATTATGCAAAGAATAATCCCGTGACGGAGGACGATTTAAATTCCGCAAAGTCGATTATAGAAATGCGTCTTGTCGACAAAAACATCAACGACTATGAAGTATACGTTGATCCTACCACAAACGGAATTATAGTTCAGTTCCCGTGGCAAAGCGACGACAACTCCTTTGATCCGCAGAAAGCGGTAGAGGAGATAGGCGAAACAGCATTGCTGACTTTCCGCGAAAAGCATGAAGTAGACGAGGACGGACTGCCTACGGGAGATACGGAAAACATAATACTTTCGGGTTCTGACGTTGAAAGCGCAAGAGCAGGCTACGACACCGAAAACGACGAATATATCGTTGAACTTAAATTCAAGGAAAGCGGTACGAAAAAATTCGCCGAAGCAACAGAGAAACTCAAAGGCGACACCATCTCAATCTGGATGGACGACATCTGCATATCCTATCCTACGGTAAACTCCGTTATCACAAACGGAGAAGCAGTCATTTCGGGTGCGTTTACGGCTGAAGAAGCAAACGACCTTGCGAATAAGATAAACGGCGGTGCATTGCCGTTCAAGCTTGAAATCGAAAGCCTTTCAACTATTTCTCCTATACTCGGTATAGGCGCAAGAGACGCAATGGCGCTTGCGGGACTTATAGCGTTTATCCTTATCGCTGTATTTATGATAATCTACTACAAACTGCCGGGATTTGTTGCTGTTATCGCGCTTACCGGTCAGGTAGCGGGTATGTTTGCGGCGATAACGGGATTTTTCGGATTTAACGACGCTTCCTCGCTCACTCTTCCGGGTATAGCAGGTATCATACTCTCAATAGGCATGGGCGTTGACGCAAACGTAATTTCCGCAGAACGCATAAAGGAAGAACTTAAAGCGGGAAGAACTATTGACGGCGCGCTTAAAAACGGCTTCGCAAGAGGATTTACGGCAATTCTTGACTCAAACCTCACGGTTATAATAGTTGCAGTTATACTTATGGCGGTGTTCGGAACATGGTTCGGCGCGTCTACGGAGGGCACTATCTACTCGTTCGGTTATACACTCCTTGCGGGCGTTATAATGAACTTTATTATGGCTTGCTGGGCGACAAGGCTTATGACTATCTCGCTTTCTAAGTTCAAGTGCTTCAGAAAACCGTTCTTCTACGGCATTTCCAAGAAAGAACTTTCGGCTGATTTGGAATCGGGCAAGGATACTGTTCAGAACATTGAAGTTAAGACAAGAACAAACGCCGACTTTGTAAGCAAGCGCAAAATCTGCGTTATCATCTCGTCTTGTGCAATTGCGCTTACTGTTATCTTCACATTCGTTCTCGGCGTAAACGTGGATATCCGCTTTAAGGGCGGTACGATACTCACGTATTCATATGACGGCAGTGTAGATACAAACGCGATTAAATCAACGGTTGAGGGCTTGGGAACTCCCAGAGCGACAGTTACAACGGGAACAAGCTTCACCGATAATATGAATACGATAGTTATTTCATTTACGGCTGACGAGAAAATGGACGACGCGATGCTTCAGAAAGTTTCTGAACAGCTTACCAAAGACTATCCCGACAACAATATCGTAAACCTTGACACAACAAACGTTTCCGCTTCCGCAGGCTCGCAGTTCTTTATAAGCTGTCTTATAGCGGTAGTTGTGGCGTTTGTGCTGCTGGTAATTTATATTGCGTTCAGATTTAAGAAGATAGGCGGCTGGAGCGCGGGTATAATCGCGATAATCTGCCTTTTGCACGACGTGGCGCTGACATATGCGGTGTACGTTTTCGCGGGAATGTCGCTCGACTCGAACTTTATGGCGGTAATTCTGACGTTGCTCGGCTACTCGATAAACAACACTATTATCGTTTACGACCGTCTGCGTGAAAACCGCGCAAAACTCGGCGGAAAGGTTACCGACCGTGAACTTGTAAACCTTTCGATAAATCAGATGCTTTCACGCTCGATAATCACGACCGCAACAACCGTTACGGCAATGCTCTCTATTTCGATAGTCTGCTCGCTCATGGGCGTTACCTCGATACTGACGTTTGCAATTCCGCTTGCATTCGGTATGCTTGTTGGATTTTATTCATCTCTCTGCCTTGCAGGTCCGCTGTGGATATGGTGGCAGGAAAGAAAGGGAAAGAAAAAGACAGCGAAATAATCTCTTTCTGGCTTCATCTGCAATTTGTAATCCGTTACAGCTTTTCTGACAGCTTGGATGAACATTATGAATACTAAACTTTTTAAAATCGGCAGTTACCTTTTCAGCATTACTTCGGCTATATTTCTTACAGCAAGCGCAATATTCGATAAACCTTGGATAAATATTTTCTCGATAGTATTCTTGTTTTTAGACCTTATATGTGTATGTCTGCAAAACAGAGGACATAAAACTTCCGGCGAAAATGTTGATACAAAGAGAACAGTGATTGCCGTGGTTATTCTCGGTGTAATGCTTGTTCTTACGGCAGTAATGTCGGCATTGAGTATTTTCAGTGCGGGGCATCATGTATAACGGCTTTGGTAAAATGAAAAGGTGTTAAGAAAAGCGAAAGGAGGAGGATTTCAATGAACGCCAAAATCGGAATAGGCTTGCTGTTATTCGGAATAATTCTTGCAAACGGCGTAGGTATATTACAGCCTTA
>CANQOJ010000167.1 GCA_947625455.1 uncultured Clostridia bacterium
CCCGCAGGAAGTCCGACCTTTACTATTCCCAGCAGCACGCGTTTGTTTATGCCCAGCTTTTTCAAGTCAAGGTGAATTTCCTCCCGCTCTCTCATAAGGCAAACCACCGTAAGTCCCGCCGAAACGCACTGCGAAATGACCGTAGCCAGCGCAACTCCCGAAACGTCCATTTTCAGCGCAACAACGAACACTATGTTCAGAATAACGTTTAAAATTCCCGCTGTTGTAAGAAAGTAAAGCGGGCGTTTTGTATCGCCGACTGCTCTTAGTATAGCCGAGCCGAAGTTGTAAATCATTAGCGCGGGCGTGCCGATAAAGTATATTCTCAGATATTGAGAAGCGAGCGGAAGCTGACTTTCAGCGGCGTTCATAAGTTCAAGTATCTCAGGCGCGAATACAAAACCCACCACCGCGAGAATAACACCGCATATTGCTGACAACAGCATAGAGGTATGCACAGCCTCCTGCATATCCTTAACCGAATTAGCCCCGTGAGCGCGCGCAGCAATTACGTTTACGCCCACCGCAAGCCCTACGAACAGATTTGTAAGCAGATTTATAAGCGAACTTGTCGAGCCGACAGCGCCCATTGAGTTGTCGCCCGCAAATCTTCCCAGGACAATAACGTCCGCGGCGTTGAACAAAAGCTGAAGCACGCCCGACGCCATAAGCGGAAGCGAGAACAGCAGCATATTTTTCAGCACCGAGCCGCTGCACATATCCATTTCATATCTTTTTGCCAAAATAAAAACCTCCGAAAAATTTAAAAGAGCGCGGGTTTCCCGGCTCTCACATTAAATACAGGAATTTCGGCTGATTTTGCCGCATAAATTATACGCACGGCAAAATCAGCCTGAAATTAAAATCAAGCGTTATTCAAAGCTGTCCTCTTCGTCACGGGCATTGAAAAGCTCAACGAGTTTTTTCATCTCGTCCTCCGTAAGCGAAATACCTTTGCTCATGCGGGTGTGGTCCTCGTTCCAGTCGCGTATATCGAATTTAGCGTCGCGCCCGTTCCAGCTTACGAGATTAAGTTCTCTCGACCAGCCCTTTGCATTTTCGGAGATAACTCCGAGTTCTTTCTTGATTTCAAACGTAATGTCAGCCATGTTGTGTTTTTCCTTTCTTAAGCTGTATTTTTTAACCTGTTCTATATTGTGAACGGGTTTTATTTTTTATCCTTTTCAGGCAATTTTTTCTTCTTGATTTTAGTCAAATCGGCGGGTACAATACTGTCGTAAACGGCGTGATATTTAGGCGGTATCGTCTTGTTTAAGTGCAGTTTTCCGAAATACCACCCCTTAAACTCAATTTTCCCTGAAATCTCGTTTAAATAAACATTGATGTGGTTTTTGCTGCCCTCGCCCGCAAGCAGGCTTTGTATTTTCTCCGGCGGTTCATATGATACCGCGAAGTCAACTTTGTTGTCGGCTTTTGCAAGATTTTCAGCGCCGTCGTTAAATTCATCTTCGCTCGGAATTTCTCTTCTCCACCAGTTTTTTCCCTCTTCCAGGTCGGCAATATCGTCCGTTTGCCCGCCCCCAAAGGCAAATACCCTTTTTTCGGCGATTTCATATACCTGCCCTCTCAGAAGCTGTCTTAAATTACCGCTTATAAGCCGCGCTTTTCCTCCGCACCATTCGCTTACTTCGTATTTTTCCAGCAAGTCGTAGTTTTCGTGCGTACCGTCCACAAACAGCACGTTATATTTAAGTTTCCCTATTTTTTTCAGCACTTTGTTCTCTTTCGGACTGCCGTCCCAGATAAAGCCGAAATCACCGCAGATTATCAGCGCGTCATTTTTCCCAAGCTTTCTGAGCGCGGGAGCTTTAAACCGCGAAAAATCCCCGTGTGTATCTCCCGTTATGTAAATCATTTATACCTCCGAAACAACAAAATATTACAAAATTATTACAAATTCAAGAAAACTATTTACAATCGGCATTTTATCTTGTATAATGATAACAGGCGCTTGCTCTATTGTTTAAAAAGTTTCCTATATATATAATATACCAAAAAAGGTGGTTTGTCTATATGTTAAAAACAAAAAAGTTCACAATTATTTTTACATTTTTAATTATTTTTTCATTATTTGGCACAACTTTTACGCCTATAACGGTTTTCGCACAAGCTGACGAACAGCTTTCTTCATCTGATGAAGCAAGCACAGTGCCTGTTCCCGAACCGTCCGATTCAACTTTGGAGCCCCTTGCGCAGTATAATCTCTACGATACCGACAAACTTTACAGCGAGGGCGTGTTTATGGTGAATTTAAATACGAACATCATAGTATGCGCGAAAAATCCCGATGACAGAATGGTGCCTGCGTCGCTTACGAAGATAATGACGGCGATTGTGTGCCTTGAAAAAGTGAATGATATGCTTCAGATAGTGGACTGTCCGACTGCCTGCACAGATGAATTTTGGGGCGACAATCCGAATTACCGCGGCGCGTCAACCGCAAGCTTTCTTCCAAACCAGGACAACCTCACCTATAAAGACTGCCTGTACGGGCTTATGCTTCCGTCGGGCTGCGAGGCGGCAAACATAATCGCCTATAATGTTGCGGGCGGGGATATTTCGGCGTTTATCGGCATGATGAACGAAACCGCACAGAAAATCGGCTGTACGAACACCCATTTTTCAAATACTCACGGCTTATATGACAAGGAAAATTATACCTCTCCGAGAGATTTGTATTTAATTACCAGATACGGAATGGAAAATTTTCCCGAATTTATGGAAATATGCGGAAGCGTATCGTATGAAATGCCCGCAAATAAAGTAAATCCGAGCGGTTATACCGTTTATCATTCAAACAAGATGATGCGTACAAATACAAGCTACTATTACGAGGGCGTTAAGGGCGTAAAAACAGGCAGTATAAACGAGTATTTTGAACTGAACAACGGCACTTGGGAAAAGGTTGAAACCAAAGGCGTAAGAACGCTTGTCACCACCTGCGAAAAGAACGGTTACACATATCTGCTTGTAACAATGGGCGCGCCGTATTATGATGAAAACGGGAAAGTGCCTCAGCAGGAATACCCGTATCTTGACCATAAAGCGCTGTATGACTGGGCATTTTCCGAGTTTGAGTACGCGAGAGTTGTCGGCAAAAACGAACTTGTTACGACAGCGCCTGTTGACCTTGCTATGGACAGAGATGAAATAGGACTTGTCACAAACGGCGAATATTTCACGCTTCTTCCGAAGATGGAAGGCGCGGAGTCAATCGTGCAGAGAGTAAAACCCACAACGGAGTATCTTTCGGGCTTAAACCTTACCGCGCCGATAGAGGCGGGAACATTTGTGGCAAATCTGGAACTGCGCATGGGCAACGAAACAGTAGCAAGCATACCGCTTGTAACGGAAAGCTTTGTGGCAGTTGACCAGAACGAGCTTTACCGCAGAAAAATAAACGATATATTGAAATCTCCCGCTTTCATTATTTCGGCAGTCGCCGTAGTTTTGCTTATTATTGCGGTTATAGTCATTAAGATTGTCGTAAACAACAAAAAGAAAGAACAGCGCGCAAGGAGAAGAATTGCGGTAAATTCTCAGTCCAGAAACGGCAAAGATAAGCGCAGATGAACGTAAATTTTTTGGCGCTGGGAAAGATTAAAGAAAGCTATTTCCGCGAGGCTTGCGAGGAATACAGAAAGCGAATGAGCGCATTTGCGAATGTAAAAATTTTCGAGTATGAACCCGCATTTATCCCGCAGGACGCGAATGAAACGCTGATTTGCCGCGCACTTGAGAAAGAAGCTGAAAAGCTTAGGGCAGGCGCAAAAGGCACAAAGGTTGCGTTGTGCGTTGAGGGCGAAAGGCTGTCGAGCGAAATGCTTGCAAAGAAGCTGAAGAATTTAACGGAAGTAAGTTTTATTATAGGCAGTTCATACGGTCTTGACGAAAACTTCAAGCGCGAATGCGATTTCAGGCTGTCAATGTCGGAAATGACGTTTCCGCATACGCTTGCGAGGGTTATGCTGTTTGAACAGGTTTACAGGGCGTTAAGTATAAACGCAAACCGAAAATATCACAAGTAGAAGCTAGAGATTGAGAGGCTAGATGCTAGAGTTTAGACTGAAACGGTAGGCTCTAATCAACACAATGAAATAAAAAACGGAGTTTGAAACATCAGGTTCAAACTCCGCTTTTTATACTGTCCGCCACAATAACTTGTTACCCTCAAACACGCATTCAATTTCCTTTTTGTCTAAGAGATACGAAAGATAAGAGCGCGCAGTTTCTCCGACAAGTTCATACTGCATGACATAAAGCTTTATATTAAATTCTACGAGCAGTTTTTCAATGATTTCATCAATTGAAACCGCGTTTTTGCAAATCCCCTTTATAACACCGCAAACCTCGAAAACGTTCTTTATGTTCTCTCTGCAAAGCGTTTCAATATCATTTACGGGATTGCTGTGCGACGGCACGAAAACATTGCCTTTTACCGACATAAACCTTTCAAGCGAATTAAGATGCGCTTTTACGTCATATAAAAACGATATTTTGTACCTGTTTATCGTTGTCTTATCGCAGACAATATCGCCCGCAAACCACACGTTATCGCTTGTCTTAAACGCAATTTGTTCAAAGTCATGACCGTCCGTGTGAATAAAAGAAAGTCCGTCGGGAATGACATCCGCCGAAATCTCCTCACATTCACACACCGCAGGCATAACGAATTTGCTGCGCATTTTCAGGTTAGGAAACCCGCCGTAGAGCGTCGTGGGGATAAGGTACGGATAGCGTACAAGCTGCGCGCATACCCCCGGCGCATAGACTTTACAGCCCGTTTGTTCTCTTAGATATGCGCAGGCGCCCGAATGGTCGGCATGGGAGTGTGTGAGGAATATCTTTTCAAGCCGCCATTTATTCTCGTCAATGATGTCCGTAATTATCTTCCCGACGCCCTTGTCAAGCCCCGCGTCAATAATACAGCATTTACTGCCGTAAACGTAAACTCCGACATTCGTCACGCCGTCAATATAATACGTCCTATCCCCAAGCCTGTGAATATCGCTCATCAAACACCCACAGCCTTTATAAGTTCGCCCAACAGCGGTTCAAATTTAACGCCGTACCAGTGAGAATTGTCC
>CANQOJ010000168.1 GCA_947625455.1 uncultured Clostridia bacterium
CTATATCAGCAACAACCTGCTAATGCCGATAGTCGCGATACTGACCTGCGTGCTTATAGGCTGGATAGTAAAGCCGAGGACAATAATTGACGAGGTGGAAAAAACGGGCTGTAAAATGGGGAGAAAGCGATTGTATATTGTAATGGTAAAGTTCATTGCCCCGATAATGCTTTTGATACTGTTTTTGAAGTCAATAGGGGCGTTTTGAGGCAGTATACAGTTTATAGTGGACAGTATTCAGTTATGGTATCCGCTGACGCGGATAATAGATTGTTTTGAAAATAAATGAGCGTAAAAACAATCTTAATTTCGTCCGCCGTAAGGCGGACACCATAACTGTATACTGTCCACTATCCACTGTATACTGGCGTCAGCCATAAACCCAGTCTCTCTGAATGGAAAAGCTGAAAAAGAACAAAATGGTATCAATGACCGCCTTGATAAGCGTCTGCCAGCCGCTGCTTTGCACGCCAAACAGCGCTGAAAGCCCGTTTACAAGCAGTGACGATACGACAAGCTGAATGACTGCAAGGATATAGTACCTCACTATGCTTTTCTTCATGGATTTCTTGGATTGAAAAACGCCGCGCTGATTTGCATAATAGTTTGTAAGCGAGGAGACAATTCTTGCGACAGCCGTTGCAAAAAACACCCTCATTGTCTCGCTTTCGCCGAAAAACGAAATCGTAAGCAGATTTATCAGCGTAAACAGCCCTATGTCAATAAGCGAGCAGATAAGCGAACTTGCCGCATATTTCAGAATTATCGCGTATATCTTAATCGAATCCGTAAGCGGATTAAAATGCGTACCCGAATTGTTGTTGGAGTAGATGGTCGTTATTGTGACTTCTTCAAATTCAAGAGAAAGCTTTTTCATTTCAAGAAGCATATTCGTTTCATATTCAAATCTTTCTCCGCTGATTTTGCACAAGTAGGGAAGATAGCTTAAAGGTATCGCCCTCAAGCCCGTCTGCGTGTCCGTTATTTTTATTCCGCAGACAAGCCTGAACACAATTCGCGTCATATTATTCCCGAATTTGCTTTTTGGCGGAACATTTTTGCTCTTGAAATCCCTTGCGCCAAGCACCATCTTTTTATCCCTTACCATTGCCTCGGCGCACCGCATTATATCGTCGGGAGTATGCTGCCCGTCGTCGTCCGTAGTGACAACTCCGTCGCAGTCGGGAAATTTGCCCGCAACATACTCAAATCCCGTTTTAAGTCCGCGCCCTTTGCCTTTGTTTACCTTGTGCCTAAGCAGGGTGCATTCGGGAATTTTCTTTATGTTCTCAAATATCCCGTTACATTCTGGTTTGCTCCCGTCGTCAATTATGACGATATGTTCAAAGCCTTTTGCGCAAAGCCCCTTGATAACGTCAAGTATTGTGTTTTTTGGATTGAAAGTAGGAATTATTACAGGTACGTTCATTTTATAACACCGTCAATTTTCCTCAAGATACTTCATCATTCCCGCTGCTGCCCTCTTAGCTTCTTCAACAGCATGAACGACAGTGTGCGCGCCCTGAACAACATCACCCGCCGCAAATACGCCCGGTACGGTAGTCATGCAGTTTTCATCTGTCACAAGCAATCCTTTTTCGTTTGCCTTAAGTCCGTCTGTTGTGAGAATAAGCTTGTTTTTCGGACCGTTGCTTATTGAAATTACCGTAGAATCAACTTCAACCTGGTCCAGACCGTCCTCATATCCCGTTACCTTATTGTTTTCGTCAAGAATAGCCGTGCGGAATACGGGACCTTTTTCCGTTATCTCAACAATCTCTTTTCCGAAAATCATCTCCGCGCCCTCCATAGTTGCGTATTCAACTTCGCGCGGACTTGCGGTAATCCTCTTGCTTCTCGCATAAAGCGTAACGCTTGTCGAGCCGTGACGCAAAGCAACTCTCGCAACGTCCATTGCCGCGTTGCCCACGCCTATTATGGCAACTCTTTCGCCGAGGTTATATCCGCCGGGATTTACGAGATAATCCATGCTGTAGTGAACATTCGGCAAACTTTCGCCCTTTATGCCGAGAGTTTTTGAGCGCCATACGCCCGTACCCGCGAAAACTGCCGAATAACCGTCGCGGAACAAATCGCTTATTTCAAGCGCACCGCCGATTGTGGTGTTAGGGCGGATTTTAACTCCTGTTTCAAGGAGTTTCTTTGTGTATCTGTCGCAAATTGAACGCGGCAGACGGAAATCGGGGATACCGTAGCGAAGAACGCCGCCTATGCTGTCGCGTGCCTCGAAAATGGTAACGTCATACCCCTCTGCAATCATCTTGAACGCAACCGTAATTCCCGCAGGACCTCCGCCTATAACGGCAACTTTCTTGCCCTTAGGCGGTTTCTTTTCGATAGTCATGCTGTCGAAATAAGCGTCGGAAACAAACTTCTCTATTGCGTTAAAGTTTACGGGAACGCCTTTTCTGCCGAGAACGCAGTTTCCTCTGCACTGCTGGTCGTAATCGCATACAATCGAACAAACCAGCGACATCGGGTTGTTTTCAAACAAAATTTTTCCCGCTTCACGGAGCTTGTTTTCCTTAAACAAGCTTATAACCTGCGGGATAGAAGTATGCACGGGGCACCCCTTACTGCACATAGGAACTTTACAGCCGAGACAGCGGTCTGCGGTTTCCTTTACATAAACGGACATAAAAAACACTCCTCTTCATAATTTTAATTACATTTTACCATAAATTCAGAAAATAGTCAAGTATTTTTTAGAGGTAAGATGTAAGAAGTAAGAGGTAAGAGTTGAAGAGCTTTTAGAGGTTAGAGGTAAGAAGTAAGAGTTGAAGTCAAGCCTTTATGTGTTGAAAAGTTAAGAGTTCATTTTAATATTCACAATCAACTTGTTGCAATTTTGTTAATTTATACAAAATATCAAATAAACCTCTGTTATAGTTGACAAATTTTGATTTATGATATATAATAAAATCAGTTAAAATCACATTGTACATTTTATATAACAAAAAATTAACGCAGAAAATAATTTGGGATTGGTTGGGTATCTATGAAAAAAACTTTAATTGGGGAAATTACGGTTACTGAAAATTTATATATCAAGTCCGCTGACTACGGATTTTTAAAGTTTACAGGTCTTGATATGAACGATTCGATTGAGGACGCTGTTTATAAGGACGATTTGCCGTTGCTTTCACAGGCGAAGTCAAGACTTGAAAACGGCGCGTTTTGCGCTATCATAAGACTGCTCGGAAGCGACAGCCGGTATTTCCCGTTTCTTGCGGAAATAGACAGCATTACAAACGAAGAATGGGACCAGATACTTGTCCATATATCATTTGCGGATTTAAACAGCCTGCGCGAAAACGAGAATTTGCTGAAAGAAAACAGGAAGATTATAAACGCGTATTTTGACGTGCTCGGCGATATATTGATAGGCTATGACCGCGACATGGACGAGTTTCAGATGTATTATGTAAACGACGCGCGCTGTCATTATATTCTCGAGGGAAACCTCAGTGACTGCATAAACGCCACAAAGCCGTATATTGTCGCTGAATATGCCGAGGAATTTGACGAGTTGTGCAAAAATATCAAAAGCTCGGCAAAAAGCTTCCGCGCTAAACTCAAAATCCAAAATGAAAATCTGAAAATCGAGGACAGCGGGAAATTCAAAGGCTCGCTTTGTACAATCCACTGCAAGTGCGTTGACAAAAAAGTTGTCGGCTGTCTGAAGCTTGAAAATACCGACAGGCTGAAAGAAGTAAATATCGACATAGTAAACGACAAGGACGCGTTTCTTGATATGCTCAACAAGCGCGCGGTTGTTGAACAGGCTGAAAGAATAATGGCGCGCGGACTTAAAAACAACTACTTTGTACTGCTTGACCTTGACAATTTCAAAAATGTAAACGACACTTTCGGGCATATTACAGGCGACGAGGTGCTGACGACGTTTACGAAGATAATCAACGAGAAAGTTGCGGGGCGCGGCATTGTCGGAAGAATGGGCGGAGACGAGATACTGATTGTAACCGAAACTATCGGCAATCAGACCGAGCTTCGCAATATGCTCAGAAGTATCAGAACAACCGTTGAGTGGACATTTAAAAACGATCCCCGCGCTTTGAACGTTACCTGCTCAATGGGCGTGTGCGCATTTCCCGATTACGGAAACGATTTCCAGACGGTGTATTCTTTGTGCGATAAAATGCTGTATCTGGCAAAGGAAAAGGGCAAAAACCGTTATATCATCTATACGCCCGCCCTGCATAAACGCCTTGTAGGCGACGGCGCAGAGCAGTCTGAAAGTTCAGCCTCAAAGGATTTCACAAACGATAAGATAGGCGTCATGCAGAAACTTGTGGACAATTACCTTATCCTGCATTCTTACACAAATGCAATCATGTTTTCGGAAATAGGAGAAGCATTTGAACTTAACGAAATCTTAATGGTATATGAAGACTTCACAACTGCGTTTCAGTGGACGCCAAACGGCGTTCAGTCGGATATAGGGAAAATCGTTTATTTCAAGCCGAAAGACGACTTCGGCACATTGTTCAATAAAGACAATCTCCTGGTTTTGGACGGTTTGTATAAGCTTGACGGCAGATGCCCGGACGTCGAGAAATGCCTTAAGAAAAAAGACGTCAATTCCGCAATATTCTACCGCATAAACCGAGCAGATAAGTTTTCAGGCTACGTCATGTTCGCTAAGTCAGCTTCCCGCCGTCAAAGCTGGTCAGAGTTCGAGATAATGGCATTGTCAATAACAGCCAAGGTCTTTGATGTTTCAATGCATGATTAAGTGGTTTTAGCAAGGGGTAAGGTGTTTTTAGCAAGGGGAAAACTTTTTGAAAAAAGTTTTCCCCTTGAACCCTTTTCAAAAACTTTCATTATAGCTGATAGCGATAAGGTTCATTGGCACCTAATAGAAAAATAATGTTCAACATAAAACAACGCTTGCCATATAAAGTTTTTTGAAAAAGGAGTCCAGAGGGAAAAACTTTTTTACAAAAAAGTTTTTCCCTCTGGCAGGGGTGCGGGGGCAGCGCCCCATATGCACTAACTTAGAAAAAAGATATATACAAACACTCCTGAAAGTGGTATAATAAAATAAAAGCCAAA
>CANQOJ010000169.1 GCA_947625455.1 uncultured Clostridia bacterium
ATATGCCGCGGCGCATTTAGGCAAAGTGAAAGTCGGAGACGAAGAATACGAGCCGTTTTTGGGCGACGCGCTCACGGTAAACGGCTATCTGGGCAGTGACGGCATAAAGCCGTTGATAAAGACTTGCCTTGAAAATGACAAGGGAATTTTCGTGCTTGTAAAGACTTCAAATCCGTCAAGCGGTGAGCTTCAGGATAAACTTGTCGACGGTATGCCGATATACGAGTACATGGGAAAGATGTGCGAGAAGTGGGGAGAAGAACTTCCCGGCGCATATGGGTACAGCGGAGTAGGCGCGGTTGTCGGCGCGACATATCCGGAGCAGATTAAAAGGCTTCGCGGGATACTTCCGCATACGTTTTTCCTTGTTCCCGGCTACGGCGCGCAGGGAGCAACGGCGGCGGATATTGCGGCGGCATTCGACAAAAACGGCTTGGGCGGCATTGTAAACAGTTCGAGAGGAATTATGTGCGCATATCAGAAACAGAAGTGCGATGAAAGAGAGTTTGCACAGGCTGCGCGCAGAGAGGCTATTCGTATGCGCGATGAGATAATGACATATGTCGGCGCGGTCAAAGCAAATAACCTGCAAGGTTGAATACGGAGGCTGAAATGATTTTAGAGAACAGAAGAAAAGCAAGCCTTGTGCTCGCAAACGGCGAAGTTTTCGAGGGCGCGGGCTTTGGAGCAGAGGGAAAAGCGATAGGCGAGATTGTGTTTACAACGGCTATGACGGGTTATCAGGAAACGCTTACCGATCCGTCATACTGCGGACAGATAATAACGCAGACCTTTCCGCTTATCGGAAATTACGGAGTGAATAACATAGACCCCGAAAGCAAGGGCTGCGCGGCGGCGGGATATATCGTAAGAGAATACTGCGAAGCGCCGTCAAATTTCAGGTGCGAGGGAAAACTTTGCGATTATCTCAAATCGCTTAATATTGTCGGTATCTGCGACATTGACACCAGAAAACTCACTAGGATTATCCGCGAAAGCGGTGTTATGAACGGCGCTATCATAAACGGAGAATACGATAAAGATGAACTTCTTAAAGAGATAAATGCCTATAAAGTCGGCGAGGTTGTGCCGAAAGTAAGCGTAAAGAAAAAGGAGTTCTATCCCGCAGAAAACCCTAAGTTCAATGTGGTGCTTATGGACTACGGATATAAGCACAACATAAGACGGGAGCTTGTAAAGCGCGGGTGTAATGTCACCGTTATGCCGTATAACGCAACTGCAGAGGAGATAAAAGCGGAGAAACCCGACGGCATAATGCTTTCAAACGGCCCCGGCGATCCGCAGGATAACGTAACTTCAATAAACACGCTCAAAGAACTTATCCCCGCTAAAATCCCGACATTCGGCATATGTTTAGGTCATCAGCTTCTGGCGCTTGCAAATGGTGCTAAGACCGAAAAGCTGAAATACGGACACAGAGGCGGAAATCAGCCCGTAAAGGATTTGGCGCTTGACAGGACGTTTATCACCTCGCAAAACCACGGCTATGCTGTAATTTCCGACAGCATTCCCGAAAGCGCAGGCAAGGTATCTCATATAAACGGAAACGACGGCACTTGCGAGGGAGTAAGATACACAAACGCGCCCGCATTTACCGTGCAGTTTCACCCCGAAGCCTGCGGCGGTCCGCACGACACTTCATATCTGTTTGACGAGTTTTTAAAGCTGATGAAAGAACACAAATAGTTTATACTTTTGTGTTGTTGGCAAGTTGTTTTTTTACTGCTCAATAAATCGAAATTTGAAAGAGAGTTTAACATGGAATTAAAAGACTATACCGGAAAACTTAACAGCCATGCGGATTATTTGAACATACTAAAACATTTGAAACAGAAAAGCAAATATATTGAATATGTTTTAGTGGATGAAGACGACACAAGACTTGTTGATAAGTTCAAGGATTTAATTGTGTCTGTTCAGCCTAAAAATAAATGGTGTGGAACGAAATCAAGCAAAAAAAGCAAAGTGTATAAACTGACGGTTTCAAAAGAACTGTTTCAATATCTGCAAAAGTTTGAAACCTTTTGTAAATATACGGTTTCCAACACAGGAGATATTGCGGAAAACACCGATTTCGGGTTCAACGATATTGCGTTTTTTGACGATAAAGATTTGCCGCTATTGTTTACAACAACGCACGAGGGATATATTTATGTTCGGAGTGATTTGGAAGATTGAGTTTTTGAGGAGATGGTGTTATGGCTGAAGATGTATTGACGTTGGACGACATTCGCCAAGCGGTGAAACCGTTTGCAGAGAAGTATAAAATAAGCGAAGTGTATCTTTTCGGCTCGTATGCAAGAGGAGAGGCGGACAGCAAAAGCGACGTTGATTTTCTTATCGTGGGCGGAGAGGGATTTAAGCTTGTTGATACGCTCGGATTTGGTTTTGAAATGAGTCAAGTCTTGAGCCGCGACGTTGACGCTTACGAGATAAGGGAATTAAAGTTGGACACACCGTTTTATCACAATGTTATGAAAGACAGGGTGAGAGTGGCGTGAAATATTCGGATAAACAGAGAATTAAAAAAATTCTGTATTTTGCCGAAGAACTGATACAGTATAATAAAAGGCATAATGTAAGCAGAGACACTATTAAAGAAGACCATGATATTCAATGGGCAATCACTACGCCACTTTTTAATATAGGTGAACAAGCTTATTTGCTCACAAGGGAATTTAAAGACAAAAATCCTCAAATTCAATGGAATTTAATTGCTGGGCTACGGCACAGGCTTGTACACGATTATGACGCAACTAACTGGGAAATAATAGCAGATGTTGTTTTTAATGAAATCCCCGTCTTGATAAAACAACTTCAAAACTTAGCGAAATAAAAGGACAAAAAGAAAGGACGAAAAAACAATGCCTTTAAGAGAAGATATAAAGAAAGTGCTTGTAATAGGTTCGGGACCTATTGTCATAGGACAAGCCGCAGAGTTCGACTATGCGGGAACGCAGGCTTGCAGAGCGCTTAAAGCGGAGGGGCTTGAAGTTGTGCTTATAAACTCAAACCCCGCTACCATTATGACCGACAAGCATATGGCGGACAAGATTTACATAGAACCGCTTACGCTTGACGTTGTAAAGCGCGTTATCGAGATAGAGAAGCCCGATTCCGTGGTTTCAAACCTCGGCGGGCAGACCGCGCTTACGCTTTCAATGCAGCTGGCAGAAAGCGGATTTCTAGCCGAACACAACGTAAAGCTTTTAGGTTCTGATCCCGAAACTATCCACAAAGCTGAGGACAGACAGGCGTTTAAGGACACTATGGAGGAGATAGGTCAGCCTGTTATCCCGTCAAAGGTTGTTGAGGATATTGACGACGCAATGGCATTCGCGGAGGAAATAGGCTATCCCGTTATCGTTCGTCCTGCGTTTACTCTTGGCGGCACGGGCGGCGGTATAGCGGAAACTCGTGAAGAACTGCATGAAATTGCGACAAACGGACTAAGACTTTCGCCTATAACGCAGATACTTGTTGAAAAATGTATTTCGGGCTGGAAAGAAATTGAGTTTGAGGTTATGCGCGATAGAAAAGGCAACGTCATAACTGTCTGCTCAATGGAAAACTTTGATCCCGTTGGCGTGCATACGGGCGACAGCATTGTCGTTGCGCCTACGGTAACGCTTGCGGACAAGGAATATCAAATGCTTAGAACAGCCGCGCTTGACATAATACAGGCGCTTAAGGTTGAGGGCGGGTGCAACTGTCAGTTTGCGCTGAAACCCGACAGCTTT
Source organism: uncultured Clostridia bacterium (assembly GCA_947625455.1). Taxonomy (GTDB): domain Bacteria; phylum Bacillota; class Clostridia; order Oscillospirales; family Ruminococcaceae; genus CAG-115. Next base: position 3,762 of record CANQOJ010000169.1, read on the forward strand.
GAATATGCCGTAATTGAAGTCAATCCCCGTGTTTCGCGCTCGTCAGCGCTTGCGTCCAAGGCTACGGGATATCCCATAGCAAAGGTCGCGGCGAGAATTGCCGTGGGCTATACTCTTGACGAAATTATAAATCAGGTGACGGGCAAGACTTACGCTTGTTTTGAGCCTGCGCTTGATTATCTTGTAGTAAAGTTCCCGAAATGGCCGTTTGACAAGTTCGTTTATGCAAAGAAAACACTTGGTACTCAAATGAAAGCAACAGGCGAAATTATGGCTATTGCCCCGTCATTTGAAGCGGGAATGATGAAAGCCGTCCGTTCAATCGAACTCGGGATGGACACCCTCACAAAGCGCGAGTTTACCGAGCTTTCAGACGAACAGGTGCGCGAAAAGCTGAAAGACGTCGACGTTGACAGGTCATTCTGTGTGTTTGAGGCATTAAAGCGCGGTATCAGCATTGACGACATTCACGATATAACGAAAATTGACAAGTGGTTTATTTCAAAACTCAATAACCTTGTAAACCTTGAAAAACAGCTTGCAGGCGGTGAACTTACGCAGGAGAAATATGACCTTGCGAAGAAATACTGCTATCTTGACAGCACAATCGAGAAGATTTCCGGTCAGAAGCTCAAAGATAAGGGCATAAACAGAAAACTTGCCGTTTACAAGATGGTCGACACCTGCGCGGCGGAGTTTTCGGCTGATACTCCGTATTTCTACAACGATTTTGATGATGAAAACGAGGCAAAGGAATTTATAGAACAGCACCCCTCCGACAAGAAAAAGGTAATAGTTTTCGGCTCAGGTCCTATAAGAATAGGACAGGGCATAGAGTTCGACTATTGCTCGGTGCACTGCGTCTGGACGCTTAAAGAGGAGGGCTGTGAAGCTATCATCTGCAACAACAACCCCGAAACCGTATCAACAGATTTCGACACGGGTACGCGCCTGTACTTTGATCCGCTGACGAAAGAGGAAGTTGAGGCGCTTATAGCTACGGAAAAGCCATATGGGTGCGTTGTGCAGTTTGGCGGGCAGACAGCTATTAAACTTACAAAACACCTGACGGAAATGGGCGTCCGCATTCTGGGTACGCAAGCCGCCGATATTGACGCAGCGGAGGACAGAGAGTTGTTTGACGAACTGCTTGAAAAGTGCGGAATACCGCGCCCGAAGGGAGAAACGGTGTTTACTGCCGAAGAAGCATTGAAAGCCGCAAATGAACTCGGATATCCCGTATTGCTCCGTCCGTCGTA
>CANQOJ010000170.1 GCA_947625455.1 uncultured Clostridia bacterium
TTTACGAGCGTGCGGGAATAATAGAGGGCAGCAGCGGCAGCGTTACGCAGATACCCATTCTTACAATGCCTAACGACGATATTACTCACCCTATCCCCGACCTTACCGCATATATAACCGAGGGGCAGATAGTTTTCGACCGCGAACTTGAACAAAGGGGAATTTATCCCGGAGTTTCGGTATTGCTGTCGCTGTCAAGACTTATGAAAGACGGCATAGGCGAGGGCTACACGAGATATGACCATTCGGCTGTTTCAAATCAGCTTTTTGCGGCATATGCAAAGGTACAGGAAGCGAGAAGCCTTGCTTCTGTAATAGGCGAAGAAGAATTGTCGGAAATCGACAGGGCATATATGAGGTTCGGAGTATTGTTTGAAAACAACTTCTTAAATCAAGGTTTTGACGAGAACAGAACCATGGACGAAACGCTTGATTTGGGGTGGGATCTTCTCTGCACATTGCCGAGAGAGGAACTTGACAGAATTGACGAAAAAATGCTTGATGATAATTACAATAAAGAAAGAGCGGAGAGATTTAAAGACTAAATCCGAAGCTGTATAAGGAGAAAATCTCAAACTGCCGAGAAAGCCCCAGATGCTCGCATTATCCGCTTCGCGGAAAACGCTGAAGCAATATTGCAACTAGCCTTTGTGGCTGTTCGCATTTTCCGCTACGCGGAAAACGCTATATTTCTGACGACGCAGATGGGGTTTTATCGGCAGTTTGAGCAGTATGGGGGTGATGTTTTGGCGGAACAAGTCTTTCCTACAAAGGGCAGTTTAATCAAAATCAGGCGTTCGCTTGCGCAGGCGAAGCTTGGATACGAACTTATGGACAGGAAACGCGGAGTTCTTGTAAGAGAAATGGTTTCAATGGTTGACGCGGCAAGAGAACTCAGAGACGAAATAGACAGCACCTATTCCGAAGCGTATAAGGCGCTTGAATACGCGAATATGACGCTGGGAGTTGTAAGCGAGACAGCGCAGACATTTCCCGTTGAGAACTCTCTTAAGCTTTCGTCAAGGTCGGTCATGAGCGTTGAACTGCCGAAAATCACCGCTGAACTCTCAACAGCCGAACGCCCGCCCTACTCACTGACGCTCACAAGTTCTGAATTTGACAAGGCGTATATTAAATTCAGCAAGGTAAAGGAGATAACCGTAAGACTTGCCGAAACGGAAAACAGCATTTACCGCCTTGCCGTGGCGATCAAGAAAACGCAAAAACGCGCAAACGCCCTTAAAAACATCATAATCCCGCGCTTTGAACGGCAAATGCGCTTTATCACAAGCGCGCTTGAAGAAAAAGAGCGCGAGGAATTTTCACGTCAAAAAGTAATAAAAGCACGCAAGGCGCGTTAAGTTCGGATATGCAAAATATACAATAGTTTTTGTGTAATTAGCATATGTGTTGTGGAAATATACAAAAATATCCAAAAAATGCTTAATACCCCTTGATTTTTTTTCAAAATAGGGTAAAATATAGTTAGCACTCAAATAGATAGAGTGCTAATCCAAACTATTCCGATTTTAATTTTAGGAGGAAATAAATATGACAATCAGACCTTTGGCAGACAGAGTTGTAATCAAAGCGGTCGCGGCAGAGGAGACCACGAAAAGCGGATTTATCCTTACGGCAGCCGCACAGGAAAAGCCGTCTATAGCGGAAGTTGTAGCGGTAGGACCGGGCGGAGTTATTGACGGAAAAGAAGTTAAGATGTACGTTAAGGTCGGCGACAAAGTTTTGATAAGCAAGTATTCGGGTACGGACGTAAAGGTTGACGGTGAGGAATATTCCATTGTAAAGCAGGAAGATATACTCGCAGTCGTTGAGGATACCGCAAAGCCTGCCGCAAAGAAAACCGCGGCTAAAACCTCTAAAAAGTAAAAAGTACGCGCATACAATCAGGTTTTAAGTTAAACGGCTTAATCAGACTGCCAAGAAAGCCTCAGTATGCTCGCATTGAGCGCGGGGCGCTCAACGCTGACAACGCAGATGAGGCTTTATCAACAGTCTGGGCTAAAATTGAATAAACAACAAAGGAGATATTTAGTATGGCAAAGGATATTATCTACGGAGAGGAAGCAAGAAAGGCTCTTCAAAAAGGAATTGACGCTCTTGCGGATACAGTAAAGATAACGCTCGGTCCTAAGGGCAGAAACGTTGTTCTTTCAAAGAAGTACGGCTCTCCGCTTATCACAAATGACGGCGTTACAATCGCAAAGGAAATTGAGCTTGAAGATCCGTTTGAGAACATGGGCGCGGCTCTTGTAAAGGAAGTTGCTACCAAGACAAACGACGCGGCAGGCGACGGCACAACAACCGCTACCCTTCTTGCGCAGGCTCTGGTACGCGAGGGTATGAAGAATATCGCCGCAGGCGCAAACCCCATGGTTGTAAAGAAAGGCATGAAGAAAGCTGTTGACGCGGCTGTTGCGGAGATCAAGAAGAACTCCAAGAAAGTTGCGGGCTCTGCGGATATAGCAAGAGTTGCTACCGTTTCGGCAGGCGACGAGTTTGTCGGAAAGCTTATTGCGGAAGCTATGGATAAGGTTACAGCTGACGGCGTTATTACTCTTGAAGAAAGCAAGACTGCCGAAACATACAGCGAAGTAGTTGAAGGCATGCAGTTTGACAGAGGATATATTTCGCCGTATATGGTAACAGATACGGATAAAATGGAAGCAATTCTCGACAATCCTTATATCCTTATCACTGACAAGAAAATTTCCTCAATCCAGGATATTCTCCCCCTGCTCGAAAAGCTTGTTCAGTCGGGCAAGAAGCTTTTGATAATTGCAGAGGACGTTGACGGTGACGCGCTTACAAACCTTATTCTCAACAAACTGCGCGGTGTGTTCACCTGCGTTGCGGTAAAAGCGCCGGGATTTGGCGACAGACGCAAGGAAATGCTCAAAGACATCGCAATCCTCACTGGCGGCGAGGTTATCACAGATGAACTTGGTCTTGAGCTCAAGGATACCGAAATCAGCCAGCTTGGTACAGCTAAGCAGGTAAAAATTCTTAAGGAAAACACCATCATTGTTGACGGCGCAGGCAAGTCCTCCGAGATAAAGGCAAGAGTTTCGGAGATAAGAAACGCAATCGACAAGACAACTTCCGAGTTTGACAAGGAAAAGCTTCAGGAGCGCCTTGCAAAGCTGTCGGGCGGTGTCGGCGTAATCAAGGTCGGCGCGGCTACCGAGACCGAGATGAAAGAAAAGAAACTGCGCATAGAGGACGCTCTTGCGGCTACAAAGGCGGCTGTTGAAGAGGGCATTGTTGCAGGCGGCGGAGTTGCACTGATAAACGCTATGCCCGCTGTTCAGAAAGTGCTTGATACACTTGACGGCGACGAAAAGACAGGCGCGGCTATTGTTCTTAAGGCGCTTGAAGAGCCGATCCGTCAGATTGCTCTCAACGCAGGCGTAGAGGGTTCTGTAATAATCGACACTATCGAGAAGAAAAAGACAGTCGGCTACGGCTATGACGCTTATAACGAAAGCTACGGCGATATGATAAAGAACGGCATTGTCGATCCCGCAAAGGTTACGCGTTCAGCTCTTCAGAATGCATCGTCAATCGCTGAAATGGTTCTCACAACCGAGAGCCTTGTTGCCGACAAGCCCGAACCCGAAGTTCCCGCTGCCGCTCCCGCAGGCGCAGGAATGGGCGGAATGTACTAATAGATGCTAGAAGTCAAGAGGCTAGAGGCTAGAATTTTGACTAAAGAAACTAAATACGCCAAAGGGTAGATTTAGCAAGGGGGGAAAACTTTTGAAAAAGTTTTCCCCCCTTGAACCCCTTTTCAAAACTTTCTATTACGGCTGGTGAAGATAAGGTTCTTTGGCACATAAAAGAAAAGTAACAATAAATCCAAAGGAGCGCAAGCCTGTCGAGGGATTTGCGCTCGTTTTTTCCCGAACCGCGCCCGCTCCGCGGCGGCGAAACCACTGCTTACGCAGTGAGTCTGTTTCTTCCAAAGGCTGGGAGTTCTTAAACGGATAGAACTTGTTTTAATTATATGAAGTTCGTATTCGTCAGAACTTTCGCTGTCAGCCTTTGGAAGAAACAGACTTAAGGCTTTAGCCTTGTTTCGCCGCCGCGGAGCTGGCTTTGGTGTCAAAGAGCGCAAATCGTTATAGCGATTTGCGCTCGTTTAATTTAAAAACAATCTTAATCCCCCGCGAAGCGAATCAATTACTGCATACTGTACACTGTCCATTGTATACTGCCGGCAGGCATTGTTTGTTAATTTTCGCCAAAAATCTCCCCTGCTTTTTGTGAGAAATTTTCCTAAACTGAGCAGGTTTATCACTTGACAAAACGGGAAAAATGTATTATAATCATAATAGAATTTACCTAGTATGTAGATATGTGAAAGGAAAATTGAACGCAATATGAACAAAATGATTTATCTCGATAACGCCGCGACAACGAGAGTAAGCGAGGCTGTATTTGATGAAATGAAGCCTTATTTCTGCGAGCTTTACGGCAACCCTAACGCGGTTTACAGCTTTGCCGCGGAAAGCCAAAAGGCGGTTGATAAGGCAAGAGAGCGTGCGGCTGAACTTATCGGCGCTGATTTCAGCGAAATCTACTTCACGGCAGGCGGCAGCGAATCCGATAACTGGGCGCTTAAAGCAACTGCCGAAGCGTATTCCGCAAAGGGCAGGCATATCATCACCAGCAAAATCGAACATCACGCTATACTCAATACCTGCAAATATCTTGAACAGCACGGGTTTGAAGTAACGTATCTTGATGTTGACGAAAACGGCACGGTATCGCTTGACGAACTCAAAAAGGCTGTGCGCCGTGATACGATACTGATTAGCATTATGACCGCCAACAACGAGATAGGAACCATTCAGCCTATAAAGGAAATCGGCAGGATTGCCCACGAAAACGGCGCGCTGTTCCATACTGACGCTGTTCAGGCTTACGGGCATATACCGATAAACGTTGACGAG
>CANQOJ010000171.1 GCA_947625455.1 uncultured Clostridia bacterium
CGTGAGGGCGCATTATACCGCGAAACCGAGAGGATAAGCGAAAAACTTACGGAGATTTCATCGCAGATTTCTGCTTGGATAGATTATCCCGACGACGATACGCCCGTGGTTACGGGAGAATGGCTTGATGAAAGGTTAAGCGAAGTAAGCGCCGACTTTTCGCGTTTACTTCAGAATTACGACACGGGCAGACTTATACGCGAGGGGATAAGCTGTGCTATTGTCGGAAAACCGAATGTCGGAAAGTCAACTCTTATGAATTTGCTTTCGGGCGAAGAAAGAAGCATAGTAAGCGCCGTTGAGGGAACAACTCGCGACGCGGTAGAAGAAACCGTGACCATAAACGGCGCGGTGCTGAAACTTACCGACTGCGCGGGCATTCGCGAAACAAGCGACGAGGTGGAAAAAATAGGCGTTGAGATAATGCTTAAAAAGCTTGAAAACGCGGATATTGTCCTTGCGGTATTTGACGGTTCAAGGGAAATTTCAGAAGAGGACGAGAGGCTGTTTAAACTTATTGAAAACAAAACGGTAATTCCCGTTGTCAACAAAAGCGACCTGAAGCAAAATATAGACCTTGCTGTAATTGAAGAAAAACTCGGAAAATGCGTTGTTATCTCGGCGAAAAATCCCGAAAGCATTGAACTTCTTGGCAAGGAAATAACACAAAGGCTGAACATAGCAAAATTTGACGCAAACGCGGGCTATCTTGCAAATGAACGTCAGCGCAACTGTGTTTTAAGAGCGAAAGAGGCGGTTGAAAACGCGCTTTCTGCAGTGAGAATGGGGATAACGCCCGACGCGGTGGGAGTTGAACTTGAACAGGCGTTAAACGCGGTTTTTGAACTTTCGGGAAAGTCGGCAAGCGAGGAAGTAATAGCGAAAGTGTTTGAAAAGTTTTGCGTTGGGAAATAAGAAAGGCAGGAAAACAATGGAAATAACGTCAATGAGTGAAAAATATCGGCTTGCTTCTCTTGAACTTATAGAAACCGTTTTTACCGAATATGACGGGGCGGCGGAAGGCAAAAAGGTCAGAAAATTAACGGAAGAAATACGCTCGAAAAAATATTATATCCCCGAACTTGAATTGATTATGAAAAACGGTGAGGAAATTGTAGGCTATGCAATGTTTTCGCGGTTTCATATTGAGGGAAGATATGAAAACGAGCTGCTTATACTTACGCCTGTCGCGGTTAAGACCGAGTTTCAGCGCATGCATATCTCAAAAGCGCTTATTGAATACGGCTTTGAAAAGGCAAAGGATATGGGATTTAAAGCGGTGCTTGTAGAAGGCGACCCCAAAAATTACACGGCAAGAGGATTTATGCCGAGTTATAAATTCGGTATAGAGGCGGGTCCAAAAATACATTTGCCGCACCCAGACTGCCTTATGATAAAGGAATTGAAAAAAGGCGCGCTTGAAAATATCAAAGTCGTTGTTGATTATTCATTTTACGAGACGCTTTCGGAATAAAAACGGAGGAAGAATATGAACATACTTATAATCGGCTGCGGGCTTGTAGGGAGCGCGCTTGCGGGAGAGTTTGACAAGATAGGTCATGATGTTTCTGTCGTTGAAAGAAACGACGATGCATTCGACAGGCTTCCCGCAGATTTCGGAGGATTTACCACAACGGGCGTTGCAATTGACCAGGAGGTATTAAAACGCGCGGGGATAACAACCTGCGACGCGCTGTACGCAGTAACTGACGATGATGATATGAACATCATGGTATCCCAGCTTGCAAAGCAGGTGTTCAATATCCCGAAAATTTACGCCAGAGTAAACAACATAGCCAAAGGCGAAGTTTTTGAAAAACTCGGAATAAACGTCATCTGCCCCGTAAAACTTACGGTAAGCGCGGCGCGTGCGGCAATTGAAGAAGATGACGGCGCGGGTAAGGAGTTGAATTTCGGAAGTCACACCGTTCATTTCTCAACTCTTGAAGTGCCTGATGAACTTGTAGGTTCAAAGCCTGATGAAATAGAATTAGAGGGCAGCGAGGTGCTGTTTGGGATATTGCGTGAAAGTATGCTTATTCTCTACAGAGGGCAGCAGACGCCGCTTGAAGCGGGTGATAAGCTGATATTTGCCAACAAATAAGGAGGACAATATGAAAGCAATAATCGTAGGCGGAGGAAAAGTCGGGTTTTATCTTGCGAAAACGCTTTGCGAACACGGATATGAAGTTGCCGTAATAGAAAACGACAAGGAACAAAGCCGATATTGCGCCAACAATCTTGACGCGGAGGTAAACTGCGGCGACGGCACGACAGTTGAAGCCTTGAAAGCTTGCGGCTGTGATAAGGCGGACTGCGTGATTGCGGTAATGGGAAAAGACGAGAGAAATCTCGTGTGCTGTCAGACGGCAAAGCAGGTTTTCGGCGTGAAGAAAACTATTGCCAAAGTCAACAATCCAAAGAACACAGACGCTTTAAAAGCCTTGGGGATTGACATAGTGATTTCGGCTACGGACAACATAATACGCTCGCTTGAACTTGAAGTTGACTTAAGCGCAATGAAACGGCTTATGGAGTTTGACGGAGATGAAGCTTCGCTTGTGGAGATAACGCTTCCCGAAAATTACGCGCTTGAGGGTAAAGCAATATCCGAACTTTCTCTCCCGCCCGACTGCAACCTTGCCTGCATAAGCCGTTCGGGCAGAGTTATAATCCCGCGCGGTGGCACAATGCTTTTAAGCGGTGACGTTATACTCTGCGTTATGCTTGATTTCCGTGAAAAGGAACTCAAAAAAGCGCTTAAAATAAAGGATTAGCATTATTAAAAAAGGTGAACATTATGGAGAAAAAAAGACCTGTCGGCAGACCTAAAGGAAGCAAATCAGCAAAGAAAACCGAAAAAACCAAAACTGCCGTTAAAAATTCCCGAAGCAGAAAAGTTCCGCAGGGAGACGTTATTTTCGCTCTCGACATAGGAACATATTCCGTTGTGGGCGTTCTGGCGAGGAAAACAAACGGCATTTGCGAGATACTCGATATGCAGACCGCTGTTCATGAAAAACGCTGTATGGCGGACGGTCAGATTGAGGACATTCCCGCGGTAGCGGAGGACATTGTAAAAGTCCGCACAGAACTTGAAAAAAGGAACTCAATCCAGCTTTCAAAAGCGTGTATTGCCGCCGCAGGACGCGCGCTTAAAACTGTCAGGGCGTCATGGGAATACAAGCTTGAAAAAGACAAGCTGATAACAGACGAAGTGCTTAAAGCTACGGAAATTGACGCTGTAAGAAGAACCTGCGCGCAGTATACATCAAGTACGCAGTCGTCCGAAAACGAACCCGCGGCGTTTTACTGCGTAGGTCACAGCGTGGTATCTCTGACGCTTGACGGGTTTAAGGTAACAAAACCGGAGGGGCACAGAGGAGAAAAACTCACGACCGAGATAATAGCGGCGTTTTTGCCGTCATATGTTGTTGAAAGTCTGTGCGCGGCGGTTGACGAGGCAAAACTTGAAGTTGCAAGCATAACGCTTGAACCTATTGCGTCAATGAACGCTGTTATCCCGCAGGAATTAAGGCTTATAAACCTTGCGTTATGCGACATAGGCGCGGGAACGTCAGACGTTGCGGTATCGCGCGATGGAAGCGTTGTGGCATACGGAATGGCGACAACTGCGGGTGATGAAGTGACAGAAGCGATAATGAAAGAACTTCTTGTTGACTTCAAAACTGCGGAAATGATAAAGACAAGCGAAAGTGATGAAGTAACCTACACTGATGTCCTGCTTTCGGAACATACAATAACGCGCGGAAAGGTTTTAGAGATAATAAACCCTGTTTCAACGGAACTTGCAAAAGTGATAGCGGACGAGATATTAAAGGCGAATATAACTCCTCCGCAGGCGGTGTTCCTTGTGGGAGGTTCAAGCAAACTTGCGGGTCTTGCAGGTCTTGTAAGCAAAGAACTTGGGATTGACGAAAGCCGTGTTATTATCGGCAGAAAAGAACTGTTCAGAAATATAAAGGCAAGTGATGAACTGAAGCTTGGCGCAGAACATACAACGCCCGTAGGAATTGCCGTCAGCAGTGGGGAGGGCGTTTCATATGACTTTACAACCATAACTGTAAACGGAAAACGTCTGCGCGCGCTTGATACAAACCGCATTACAGTATTTGAACTTCTGGGCTTGGCAAAAATTAAACCCGAACAGCTTATGGCAAGTTCGGGAAAACCGCTTACATTCACTCTTTCGGGTGAAAAAATAACGCTTCGCGGAAAAGCGTCATCACCCGCCGAGATAATTGTAAACGGCACAAGCGAGTCAATAAACGCCGTTGTCACAAAGGGCGACGAGATAACGATAATTCCCGCGCAAAAAGGCGAGGACGCTGTAGCGAAGATTTCGGACTATGTTGACATAAAAACTGCAAAGACGTTCAACATCACAGCTTTCGGCGAAAAATTCCGCGCAGGAATTTCCGTGTCGGTAAACGGAAAACAGGTGATTGCCGACAGAAGAATACACGAGGGTGATGATGTCGAGATAAAGGACTTGTCGACAGTTAATAAGGTAACGGAATTTCTTGGCATAGACAACGCCGAAAAGGTTATGTTAAACGGCAGAGAAGCAAACGGTCTTGAACAGCTGAAATCAAACGATATAATTACATACGCAAAACCGTTTACAGAGGTAAGCGAAGTAAAACCCGAAAACAGCGATACAGACAGCAATACTGACAGCAACTCCGAAACCGCCGCAGGCACTACCATAACAGTAAACGGAATTTCAACCGTATTTCCCTTGCGCGAGGACGGAAAACAGCCTATCTTCCTTGATATTGCGACTGCTTTTTCCGACAATCCCACAGAGTTGCTTTCAAGGGCGTCAACGATAACGGTAAACGGGAAAATCGCGCGGCTTGACGAAGAGATATATGACGGAGACGTAATCATTATAGAATAATCAGACTGTAGATAAAGTCCCATCTACGTCGTCA
>CANQOJ010000172.1 GCA_947625455.1 uncultured Clostridia bacterium
CCGCCAAGCTGGTTCATTCCTGTTTCAAAAGAAACGCGGGTTCTTGTCGACGCTTTCTGGAAAATCATTCCAAGCGTCATTCCCTTGAGGATATTGTGGGGAATGCCGTGTTTTTGCTCGTATTTAAGCTGGTCTGCGAGATTAAGAATGTCAATTATCTCCTCCGCACTTAAATCGAGAAGTTTCAGTAAATGTTTCATTAGAAAAATCCTTTCATAAATTTATTCTGTTGTCAGTATAACGCAGAATGTAAATGCGGCAGGGAAGAGGACGATAAGTATATCCCCTACGTTAAAGCCCGAATTAAAGCTGAAAAACAGCGATACCAGCGCGAAAACCGTCACGCATATTCCCGAAATAAGCGCGGGTTTGCGTGCTTTTTCTTTGTTGAAAATCGACAGCATTGCGCCGTAAAATCCCATCGCCGCAAAAGCAAACGAGGTTATCAAAAGTCCGAGGAGATTTCCTAAAAATCCCATCAGATCGCCGCTTCTGATAGTTGAGAAAATCGCAAATCTTATAAAATAACTTTTGCCGAACAGCACTTGAAAGTTGAAAATCAAAGCAACTGCCGCAATCAAAATGCTTATTACGGAAATAACTTGCGTTATTCTTTTCATATTTGCTCCTTTCTGTCAGGACAGGATTTCCGCGAGTATTTCAATTCCTGCGTCAATTTCCTCGTATGAAACCGTAAGCGGAGGCAGGAGACGAACTTTTTCCTTTGCCGTGAGGATAAGCAGCCCTTTTTCAAGCGCCTTTGCCGCGACATCATGCGCGTCTTTTGATTTAAGTTCTATGCCTATCATAAGTCCCTCACCCGAAAGCGATACAACTTCGGGAATTGCCTTAAGCTTTTCGCGGAAATATTCGCCTTTTTTGACTACATCATCAAGAAATCCCTTTGAATTTACCGTGTTTAAGACTGCCATACCGCCCGCGCAGACTATGGGATTTCCGCCGAATGTTGAAGCGTGAGTTCCGGGTGTAAGCACTTTCGCGCATTTATCTCCCGAAAGGCAGACTCCTATCGGTATTCCTCCCGCAAGCCCTTTAGCAAGCGTTGTAAGGTCGGCTTTATGTCCGAAATGCTCTCCGCAGAGGAACTTTCCCGTTCTTCCTACGCCTGTCTGAACTTCGTCTGCAATAGTCAGAACGTCCTTTTCTCCGCAAAGCTTAAATATTTCGTCAACAAACTCCTGTTCCAGCTTTATAACTCCGCCCTCGCCCTGAATATACTCGAACATCACCGCGCAAACGCTGTCGTCAAGTTTTTCACGCAAATCCGCAATGTTGTTAGCCTCAACATTTACAAATCCCTCTACAAAAGGGAAGAAGTAGTTGTGGAAAACGTCCTGACCTGTTGCGGAGATTGTCGCAAGAGTTCTTCCGTGAAACGAGTTTTTAAGAGTTATTATGTTGTGGCGGCCTTTTCCGTACTTGTCAAAACTGTATTTACGGGCAATTTTTATCGCACATTCGTTAGCTTCCGCGCCCGAATTTCCGAAGAACATATTTGTATATCCCGTCGTTTCACATAATGCTTTCGCAAAATCAGCCTGTACTTTTGTGTAGTAATAATTTGACGTGTGCTGTAACTTTTTAGCCTGCGAACAAACTGCGTTCACCCATTCGTCATTACAGTATCCAAGTGAATTAACGCCTATTCCAGAACCAAAGTCGATATAACTTTTGCCATCCTCGTCAACGGAAGTTACTTCTTCGCCCTTATCTAATACAAGGTCATATCTTCCGTAAGACTGCATAACATATTTGTTGAATTGTTCAATAGTTTTCATCTTTACCCCACTTAACCTCACGCAACTATCATTGTTCCCGCGCCTACATCCGTCAAAAGTTCGATAAGAATGGAATGCGGTATTCTTCCGTCAATTATGTTCGCCTGCTTAACGCCTCTGCGCACCGCCTCAACACAACATTCTATCTTCGGTATCATTCCTCCCGAAATGATGCCCTGCTTTTTAAGATACGGAACTTCGCTTACGCCAACGGTTCTTATTATCGTGTTCTCGTCGTCCTTGTCCTCCAAAAGTCCCTTTATGTCCGTAAGCAGGATAAGGCTTGGCGCTTTCATTTCCGCGGCAATCCTCGCAGCGGCGGTATCTGCGTTTATGTTGAAAACAGTTCCGTCTTTTCCGCGCCCGATAGTTGAAATAACAGGAATATAGCCGTTGTTAAGCGCGTTTTGAATAATTTCGGGGTGAACTTCCATGATTTCTCCGACATATCCTAAATTTTCGTCAAGCGTTTTCGCTTCTATCATATTGCCGTCAAGTCCGCAAAGTCCTATTGCTTTGCCCTCGTGGCTTTCAAGCATTGAAACAAGGTCCTTGTTTACCTTTCCCGCAAGCACCATCTGCACAATGTCTATTGTTTCCTCGTCGGTATAGCGCAGACCGTTTACAAATTTGCTCTCCTTACCTATTTTCTTCAGCATATCGTTTATTTCAGGACCGCCGCCATGCACAAGAACAACCTTTATTCCCACCAGCGATAAAAGCACTATATCCTGCATGACAGCCTGTTTCAGCCTGTCGTTTGTCATTGCGTTTCCGCCGTACTTTACCACAACGACCTTGTTGTTGTATTTTTGCAGATAGGGAAGCGCTTCTACCATTACATTTGCCCGAATATCATAATCAATTTCCATTTTAAATTCCTCTTTTTATCAGCATATATACAAAATTCCGATTTGAGCAGTTAATTACAAAAAAGTTGACGCGCAATCATGTCCTGTATTCAGCGTTTATCTTGACATAATCAAACGTAAGGTCACAGCCCCATGCTATTGCCATACCCTCTCCGCTGTTCATATCAACGAATATCTGAATTTCCTCTTCGGACAGTATCTCCTTAGCTGTTTCCTCAGAAAAGGCAGTACCCGCGCCGTTTTCAAATACGGTAATTCTGCCCTTTGCGCTTGCAAGTTCAACGCAGATTTTGCTTATGTCAAACTCCGCGTCCGCATATCCTATCGCGCAGAGAATACGCCCCCAGTTAGCGTCAGCCGCAAACAGCGCCGCTTTCACAAGATTTGATGAAACAACGGATTTTGCGACGGTTTTCGCCGTTTCGTCATCAGGCGCATTGTAGGTTATGCACTCAATAAGCTTTGTCGCTCCCTCGCCGTCGCGCGCCGTTTCACGAGCAAGATTCATCATAACGGTATAAAGTGCGCCGACAAAGTTTGTATAATCCTCTCCCTCGTCGGTTATTTCATCATTTTCCGCAAGCCCTGACGCCATAATGAAAAGCGAGTCGTTTGTCGAGGTATCGCCGTCAACGCTGACCATATTGTACGTTGATTCGCATGCGGCGTGCAGTGCCTTGTCGAGCAGTCTTTCGCTTATGTCAACGTCAGTTGTTATAAACGCAAGCATTGTCGCCATATTCGGGTTTATCATTCCGCTGCCCTTTGAAATTCCTCCGATATGACACTTTTTGCCGTTAAGTTCAAATTCAACCGCGATTTCCTTTTTGCGCGTATCAGTTGTCATTATTGCTTCACAAGCGAGAGGACTTCCGCTTTCGCTTAAAGAATTTACAAGGTCGGGAATAACAGCCTTTATCGGCTCAATACTAAGCTTCTGACCGATAACTCCCGTAGAGCCTACCAAAACGTCATTTTTATCAATTCCGAGCGCTTCAGCCGTCAAACCGCACATTTCCTCTGCGATTTCAATTCCGTTGTCGTTGCAGGTGTTGGCGTTTCCGCTGTTTACAATAACAGCCTGCGCAAAGCCGTCTTTAAGATGTTCTTTGCTGACGATAATAGGCGCGCCCTTTACCTTGTTTTTTGTAAACATTGCCGACGTCCTGCATCTGACCGAGCATTTTATAAGTGCAAGATCGCGCTTTGTCGTATTTCCCGCCTTAATTCCCGCAATAACTCCCGAAGCGGTAAATCCTTTCGCGGCGCACACACCGCCCTCTGCAAATTCATATCCGTCTATCTTTACCATTTTTTCTACCTCTTTAAATCAAACCGTATTTTTCAGCCTTTTCCGACCAGAAATAATCTTTGCTTAAAAACGCATTTTCGTCAAGTTTCAGTATCTTCTCGTAAAATTCACTGCCACTCGCTGAATCTCTGAATATTTTCAGCTGTCTTGCAAAAACAGCAAGCGCGCTTGAAGCATATACCGCACGGTTGTTTTCTCTGTCAAGAAGATAAATATTGCCGTCCGCGCCAAAGCCTATAAAGTTTCTTGTGCCCGAAACTTTGGCGGTGATTATATACGGCTTGTTGATGAAAACATAAACAAAGAACTTTTCGTGCTTTAAGAACTTGACGTTCAAAATTTCATCACTAGGAACCCACACTCCGATTTCCTTGTAGTACATTTTCATCACCCCGTTTATATCACGCCGCTAAACATTAAATATTTTTTATCTACAGTCTGCATTAAATAAGTCCTGTTTTCTCGTCAATCCCCATCATTATATTAAGGCATTGAACAGCCGCGCCCGACGCGCCTTTACCGAGATTGTCGAGCCTTGAACAAAGCACAATCCGCTCATCGTTTCCGTTTACGAAAATCTGCATATTGTTCGTACCGCTTATGTTGTTAGCGCCTATAAATCCGTCCTCAGGTTCATTTTCGGGCATTACCTTTACAAAATATGAACCGTTTTTGTCATAAAATTCCGAAAGCGCTTGTCTTATGTCGCCCGCCGTATATTTCTTTGAAAGAAGCCTTGTGAATATCGGCACGGTTACCACCATTCCCGAAAAATAATCGCACACCAGCGGATTGAAGGTAGGCGCATATAAAAGTCCGCATATTTTCTGCATTTCGGGCAGGTGCTTGTGCTGTTGAGTGAGGGCATATTGACGCGGAC
>CANQOJ010000173.1 GCA_947625455.1 uncultured Clostridia bacterium
TAGCTGTAAAGATTAAGTTCCGCCTGCTGCATTTTGTTCATAATGTTGGGCGAGGGGTTGCGCATAATGACGTCCTCTATAAAGTACAAAGGCAGTTCGCGGTATTCGGCGATAAGCTTTGAAAATGACTGCAATTCTCCCGCTGTCGGAAGTTTTCCCAAAAGCAGCAGATGCACGACTTCTTCATAACCGTAGCGGTTGTCTCTCTTAGCGCCGTCCACAATATCGCGGACGTTATAGCCGCGGTAGATAAGTTCGCCCTCAATGGGTTGTTTGTCGCCCTCGCTTATTACATAGCCGTGAACACAGCAGACGTTTGTTATGCCCGCGAGGACGCCCGAGCCGTCGGGATTGCGCAGTCCGCGCTTAACGCCGAATTTGTTGATAAGATCGGTGCTGATAACGCTGTTTTTGCAAAATTCCTCGCACATTTTCTTTAATTCTTCGGTTGATTTCAAACGTTCTAATTTGTCCATAACACACACTCTCCATTTTACATTCTGTTTTTATTATACAACATTTTACATTCTTTGTCAAGTAAGTATTCAAGGAGTATCAAAATGCTCAAAAAAATCATTATAACGGCGTCTGCTGCCGTTGTTTTCACAGCAGCCGTTTTGCTTGCGGTATTTGCTGACGTCGGTGTAAACCGCCGTAAAGCGTCCGTATTCCCCGACAGCGTTTCTGTTTACATAACCGATAAAAACCGCATTGAACAGATAAGCTACGACAAATTCGTCGAGGGTTGTCTTTGCGGGATAATCCCAAACACGGGAAATATATACAGCGAAGAAACTTTGACGGCGGCGGCTGTTGTAATCAACACAAACGCGCTTGTTGCTCTCGAAAACAAACAGACGTTCAAAGATTTCGGCGCGGATTTCGCCGTATGCAGTGAATTTCCGTATGTTTCCTACATAGACAAGGCAATAAATCTTGCCGACCGTAAGATTATACAGTCCGCTGTCAAAACCGCGCGTCACGTTTATCTTGCCGACAAGGGAAAGCCTGTTTCAATTAAAATGTGCGCAGTTTCGACGGGAAAAACCCGTGAATTTCCGTTTATGCCGTCAAATGACCTGCCTGAGGACGCCCTAGCTAAAGGCTATCTCACGAAACGCGCATTTACCGAAAGCGAGGTCTTGAGCGCATTTTCAAGCCTTAACCTTGCGGACAAAAACCCCGAAGAATGGTTTTCAGAGCCTGTTTATGACGATACGGGAGAACTTGTTTCAATTGATTTTCTCGGCAGGAAGCTGACGGGCGCTGAAATACGCTCGGCTTTAAGCTTAAGAAGCACGGCAATTTCCGTTGATTACAGCCTTGAAACCTTTTATTTCACCTGCAAAGGCAACGGCGACAATGCGGGATTGAGCCTAAACTCTGCTAATGTTGCCGCGCAAAACTCAATGACATTTGACGAGATACTTTCTAAATTTTACACCTTGAAGCTTATTGACGAAGATTACACCTAAAAGGAGAAACGCCGCGCTTTGTTAAGCGCGGCACTGCACTTTATACACTTACATTAACTCCATAAGGCGCTTGTTTATCTCCTCAAGGAATGTTTCGGTATCGACAACTCTTTTGTTTTCAAGCGTTGACATTGCCGAAAGGTTTTTGTCCATAACGCCGTCCTCCATTGTCTTGACGGACGCTTTTTCAAGCTTGTCGGCATAGCTCACAAGTTCGGGTATATTGTCAAGTTCTCCGCGCTTTCTAAGTGCACCGCTCCATGCAAATATGGTAGCTATGGGGTTTGTAGACGTCTTTTCGCCGTTAAGGTATTTATAATAATGGCGCGTTACCGTACCGTGAGCGGCTTCATATTCGTACTTTCCGTCAGGTGAAACAAGAACGCTTGTCATAAGACCTAAAGAGCCAAACGCCGTAGCCAGCATATCGCTCATAACGTCACCGTCGTAGTTCTTGCAAGCCCAGATAAATCCGCCCTCGGAGCGCACAACTCTTGCAACCACATCATCAATAAGCGTATAGAAATACTCAATTCCCGCAGCTTCAAACTTTGCCTTGTATTCATTCTCGTAAATCTCGGCGAAAATGTCCTTGAAACGGTGGTCGTAGGTCTTTGAGATTGTGTCCTTTGAAGCAAACCAAAGCGTTTCCTTTGCGTCAAGAGCGTAGTTGAAGCACGCTCTCGCAAAGCTTGCTATTGAGTTGTCGAGGTTGTGAACGCCCTGAACAATGCCGTCAGAAGTCTTGAAATCATGGATAAGCGCGCGGGTTTCACTGCCGTCGGGATTTGTAACGACAATTTCAGCCTTTGAGCCTTTTTCAACTTTAAGCTCGGTGTTTTTGTAAATATCGCCGTAAGCGTGACGCGCGATAGTTATGGGCTTTGTCCATGTGGGGATATACGGCGTTATGCCCTTTACGAGAATGGGCTTTCTGAATACCGTGCCGTCAAGAATAGCGCGGATAGTGCCGTTTGGCGATTTCCACATCTCTTTCAGCTTATACTCCTCAACTCTCTGCGCATTAGGAGTAATTGTAGCGCATTTTACCGCAACGCCGTACTTCTTTGTTGCATTCGCGCTGTCAATCGTCACCTGATCGTCGGTTTCGTTTCTATGAACCAGACCAAGGTCATAATAATCGGTTTTAAGGTCAATGTAAGGTTCTATAAGAATGTCCTTAATCATCTTCCAAATAACCCTCGTCATTTCGTCGCCGTCCATTTCAACAAGCGGGGTTTTCATCTGAATTTTAGCCATAGTTATGCCTTCCTTTCTCAACAGTCTGACTTTAAACTTTATATACAGCTTTTTATTGCTGTCATTTTACGGTATTGCGAAAATATACTGTTTATCTCCGCCGAATTTGTTTATTGCGCGCTCAAACATAGGCAGAACGTCATTTCTGTCATTTCCGAACACTCCGCAGCCAAACGCCCCCAGAACAACCGTTTTGCTGTCGGTTTCCGCGCAGAATGACACAATTTTGTTTATTCTGCGCTCCATTATTTGGTTTGTCTGTTCGCGTGAAAGAGACCTTGCCTTATTCCTGTTTACGGCAGGAACTGTCAGAAAATCGCACAAAACAGGCTCTGCCAAAGCTTTGCCCGAATCGTCGCGCACAACGGGAACGTTTTGTGAAAAAATCATGCCGTCCGTGTATTCAATGCCCCCGCGCTTGTTGTCCTCGTAAAATGCCGTCACACCGCGCAAAGTGTAATACAGCCCGCTCGCACGGCAAAGGCTTTCTTCCTGCGCTTTTGCGCCCGTGAGATAACCTCCGCCGGGGTGATATGCGCTTGCGAAATTCAGCGCTATGCACTTGCTTTCGCGGTTTTCGATAACGCAGGCAATTGTTGTCAGTTTCACAATATGCTCAGAGATTTTGAACGTTTCTGTGCGCCCCCGCTCGGTAGGGGTGTAGTCCTTTATGTAGTCCGACTTCATTCCGTCAAACTTGCCCGCTTTGAACATACGCTCGTTTTCGGCGTTTATTTCTGTAAAGTTCATGGCTTTTCCTTTCGTTATCTTAACTGCTCAAATGTTGCCGTATCAGAAGAAATTTACCATTATCTCCGTAAACCTTGCTTCGTCCTTTTTGCTGAACATAAAGACAAATCCTGTCATAACTATCGGGTGTTCATCATCACCGCAGACTAAGCTGTCATAAAGGTCAAGCGCTACCGATTTGTCGTTATTTTTACGGCAAGCCTTAACTTCATCGGGAATATCAACTGTCCATACTCCTATGCCGTTATCAACGACAAGCCGTCTGTTTGTAAGCGTAAGCTTTGAATTAACGCCAAGCCATCTGCCCGTTTCGGTAGTGAAATCAACATTCTTCGCCGTAAATATAACCTTTTCGCCTTTTTCAAGCGGCAGATTAAACCTGTTTCTTACTGCGGGGAGAGTGTCAAGGCAACCGCCGATTTTCCGTACGGGCATATAATTCCGATAGGCTCGATTGTTTATCATACAACGGTTTACTTAGCTTCCTTTGTGAAGTTCAGCAATCCTCCCGCCAGCATCATACCGCGACCGCGCTCGGACAATTCGCACTTAACCTCAAACGAAAATCCCTTTGTCTTGTCCTCAACGATTATTTTGCCGTCATTTTTGACAATTTCGCGGATATTCGCAATTACTATCTCGTCGCCCTGTTCAATCTTCTCGTAGTCGCTCTCGTCTACAAATTCAAGCGGGAGAATGCCGTTATTTATAAGGTTCTGGCGGTGAATTCTCGCAAAGCTCTTGCAGATTATAGCCTTAACTCCGAGATACAGCGGTGCAAGCGCGGCGTGTTCTCTTGAAGAGCCCTGTCCGTAATTTGAACCGCCGACAATTATTGAAGTTCCCGCTTCTTTCGCGCGTTTCGGGAATGTTTCATCACATACCGTAAAGCAATACTCCGAAATCGCGGGGATATTTGACCGGAGCGGCAGTATCTTAGCGCCTGCGGGCATAATATGGTCGGTCGTTATATTATCGCCGACTTTAAGAGTAACAGCGCTTTCAATGCTCTCGGCAAGCGGTTTGTTTATGGGGAAAGGCTTTATGTTCGGCCCGCGCAGTACTTCAACATTCTTCGCTTCTTCTGCCGAAGCGGGAGCGACAACCATATTGTCGTTGATAAGAAAGCGTTCGGGCATCTCGTAAGGAGGCATTTTGCCTATAGTGCGCGGATCGGTGAATACTCCCGTTATTGCCGATATTGCGGCTGTTTCGGGAGATACAAGGTAAACCTCCGCGTCTTTAGTGCCGCTTCTTCCGAGGAAGTTGCGGTTGAATGTGCGCAAGGAAACGCCCTTTGAGTTGGGCGACTGTCCCATTCCGATACACGGACCGCAAGCGCTTTCGAGTATTCTTGCGCC
>CANQOJ010000174.1 GCA_947625455.1 uncultured Clostridia bacterium
GCTCGGTAGCTCGTCGGGCTCATAACCCGAAGGTCGTAGGTTCAAATCCTGCTCCCGCAACCAGCTAGAGGCTAGAGATTAAGAGGTTAGAGGCTAGACATGGTGTCCGCTTGCGCGGACGATTTGGATTGTTTTGAAATTATAAGAGCGTAAACCTATCGGTTGCTTACGTTGTTTAAGTTCCAAAACAATCTTAATCGTCCGCGTCAGCGGACACCATGTCTAGCCTCTAGTCTCTTATAGCGTTATCCGCCGTTAGGCGGTTAATGCGTACATTGTATACTGTCAACTGCCAACGGGGGTGCAAAAGGTGCAAAAAATATGTAAAGTATTTCAGTTTATTTTTTTCTAGAAAAGTTTACATAAATTTTGCACCTTTTGCACCCCCCTTGAATAGGGAAGTTCATTCTAACCTCTAGAAGCACAGCAAAGCTACCTGCCAACAGGCAGGTAACTTTTTACTGCACGCTTTGTTTAGCTTTTGGGTTCTAATTCGTACCCTCTTACTATGTTCTTAACGGTTTCTCCTTTCACCTTGCCCGTAGCTCCGAAAATCCCTTTACTCTTAAGTTCGTCGAAGAAGTTCCCCTTGTTCTCCGTACCGAAACCATTCTCCGCGCACCATTCGGCATAGCGCTTGTAAACTTCGCCTGCGCGGCTGTTCTTGTCCGACTTTATCATGCACTCGGCTATGAAATTGCCGACCTTGTCGGAACTTTGTCTGTAATCAGCGGTCGCATTCTTTACCGCTTCGGGCGGCTCCGCGCCATGCTGTCTGAACATCTTCAAGCCCTCTAAGCACCAGTTGAATATTCCGCTGATGTTCTGTGCTGTCTTAAGCTTCTCCTTTAAGCGGGTATCCTGCTCTTCGGGTGAAAAATGACGGTCGAATGTTATTACATTTATTCTTCCCGATGAGAACAGGCTGTCGTCTTGTATTAAGGGCAGATAGTTCGTATTGATGAATAATTTGAAATGCGGGATAAACTCGTATTCCCGTTCATATAAATGACGCGCTGTTATGCTGTCGCGCCCTAATAATGTCTTAAGCAGAGCCGTATCAAACATCATTCGTTTCGGCGGTTCGCTTGCATTTAAAAATCTGCAGCCGTCAAGCCTTGCTATATCCCCGCTTGCCTGGCGGGTGTCCTTGTTTGTCTTGTTGGCAAGCGTCTGTGACTGCATTGCCAAAGCATATCCGCTTGTATTTCCCAGCATATAAGCTATCGTCTCAACAAGCGTTGATTTTCCGTTTCTGGTCGTTGCACCGTACAATATCCAACAGGTTTCAAGGCTGGTCTCGGCTGTCAGTGCATATCCCAGAACGGTCTGTAAATAAGTAATCTTCTCGGCATTTCCGAGCATTATGTCCGCCACGAACTTTTCAAACAGTTCGCTTTTGGCATTCTTGTCATATACGACATTTGAAATCTTGGAAAGCATATCTTTTGCTTCATGGGGTTTAAATTCGCCTGTCGCAAGATTATAAGTGCCGTTTTGGCAGTTGAACAAGTATAAGTTTTTGTCCAAATCCTCTTGGGTAATGTAATATCTGTCGCGCGCGTCCTTTATCATGGTTTCGCGCCAGCGCAATTGCCCGTATTTTGCGGTATGCTTTAAATATTCCGTGCGCTTATTGTCGTCCTTAATCGTTGAACAGTAAGTCACCAGCGCGTTTGTAAGCGCTTTTGCGCACTGCGATACGCGCATTGCTCCCGTATCTTCTTTCCATATGCTTCCGTTGTAATAATACCATTCACGAGCTGTAACGTTATACCTGCATTTGTCTTTGAATATGTCCGCAAACAGCGCGCCCATTCCCTTGTCGTCTTTTGTATAACTGACGGCGGGATTTAATTCTTTCAGAACATCCGCTAGGCTGTTCTGCTGTTTTGGCGGATTTGCCTGCCTTGGTTGTTTTGATTGTTTTGGTTGTTTTGGTTCAGCGGGGGGAACTGTTGTATTCCGCTGCGCATTCTTTCTCTGCTGATACTCGCGATTAGCTTCCTTTGCGGTCATATTCGGCATTACATTATTTGCCGTCCGCAAAAGGTAATCGGGACGCTCCAGCTTTCTCTTATGAGCGTCGTCTTTGCCTTGGGCAAAAGGCGAGCTTAAAAACCGCTCAATCGCTTCATCAATATCTCCGTTGCACCAGTACAGCAGCTTCGACATCAGCTTTGCGTCTTTTACGCTTTCATCATCTGTCGGGAAATTCCCGTTCCAGTACTCAATGAGCCGTCGGTCTTTTTCAATTCCTATGCTGAACATGCTTTCAGAGGAATTAGTGTGCTTCATTACGGCAGGCTGAACGGGCTTACCGCTTGTTATGACCTTAGGTCTTGCCATATACTCCCTTGCTATGGACAATAAGGCTTGGTCTCCGTTGTTTATCCCCAGGTCAAATATTCTGTCTCCCGTAATGGAAACAAATTTGTTTGTACAGCCCGCGACATAGACTTCAAGTCCCTCACGCTGGTTGTTGATATAATAAGCATTCTTATCATATCTGAAGTTCTCCGATACCGTAAGGATAATCCTTAAACCTTTTCCGCTTGGGCTTCGCTCGGTATAGCTTTTTGCTTTCAGGCAAATGCTTTTTGCAAGCTGGGAAAATCCGTTTTCCTCTAAACAATGGTCAATGTCAATTGCCGCGAACGGCGGGAACACTCCTATTCCAAGCCCGCTGTAATTGTACTTCTTAAAGGCATAAACAGCGGTCATGTAGTCCGAGAAAGTCGAGCGGTTATTGCTCTGCGCTCTTTTGCCTGTTTTGGCGTCATACGGGACTTTAGTGCGCCTGCCGTCCCGCTCTTCATACCGCCAAACGCACCACAGCGCGTTCCTTTTAAGCTCTTCGGGAATGTTTTCTAGCTTCATTTTCTTCACCTCGTTTGTATTCTAACTTATTCCCGACTGCAAATAGCTGCAAATGTACAACCCGCTGTATTAAAAGTTTTAATTTCCTATTGCAATTTCAGTTCGTTTGGTGTATAATAATGTTAGAATAATATCCGAAAGGAGTAAACTTATGGAACATCATAACCCGCTTCTCCCCAACAACGGAGAAGGCAAGAAATTCATCACTATAGGCGAAATCATGCTTCGCCTTACGCCCCCTAACTATGAAAAAATCCGCATGGCTTCTACGTTTGAAGCAAGCTATGGCGGAAGTGAAGCTAATATTGCGCTGGCGCTGGCTAACCTCGGCGTTGACAGTACTTTCTTCAGCGTTGTACCCAACAACAGCCTCGGCAAGAGCGCAGTGCGCATGTTAAGGTCAAACGACGTTCACTGTACGCCCGTTATCTTAACTACGGCAGAAGAAACCCCTACCCACAGGCTCGGTACATACTACCTTGAAACAGGCTACGGAATAAGACCGAGCAAGGTTACATATGACCGCATGCACAGCGCTATTACCGAGTACAATTTCGACAATTACGACATTGACGCGCTTCTTGACGGATTTGACTGGCTTCATCTGAGCGGCATTACTCCCGCGCTGGGCGAAAACTGCCAAAAGCTTATTATGAACTGCCTTAAAAAGGCAAAGGAAAAAGGGCTTGTCGTAAGCTTTGACGGCAACTTCCGTTCGCAGCTCTGGACATGGGAACAAGCTCGCGATTATTGTACGGAATGTTTGCCATATGTTGACGTACTGCTCGGCATTGAGCCTTATCATCTCTGGAAAGATGAAAATGACCATTCCAAAGGCGACTGGAAAGACGGAGTACCGCTCCAGCCTTCTTATGAAGAGCAAGAGGACGTTTTCTGCCATTTTGTCGAGAGATACCCGAACATCAAGTGCATAGCCCGCCATGTCCGCTATGCCCACAGCGGAAGCGAGAACAGCCTTAAAGCGTTTATGTGGTATGACGGGCATACGTTTGAAAGCCGTCTGTTTACGTTCAACATTCTTGACAGAGTAGGCGGCGGGGACGCATTTGCAAGCGGACTTATCTATGCTATGATGAACAACTTCAAGCCGATAGACATGATAAACTTTGCTGTTGCGTCAAGCGCTATCAAGCATACTATCCACGGCGACGGAAACATTACCGATGATGTTCAGAGCATTCGCAATCTTATGAACATGAACTATGATATAAAGAGATAGTATACAATGGACGCATTATCCGCCTAGAAGCTAGAAATCAAGAGGCTAGAGGCTAGACATTGTATCCGCTTGCGCGGATAATATCAGATTGTTTTGGGATTAAAGAGCATATTTCTTTCGATTGTTTTACGCACGTTTAATCCCAAAACAATCTAATCTTACCTCAGACTCTTACCTCTTACTTCTTACATCTTACCTCTAAAAGGAGAATTAAGTGTTATGTATTTCAGACAGCCTCGATATTACGGTGAGTTCAAATGCGTCGGCGGGAGCTGCCCTAACTCTTGCTGTGTGGGCTGGGCGATTTTCTGGAAAAAGAGCGAGATTGACAAGGTAATTAACGCTGAAAATTGCTCGGAAGAATTAAAAGCGCTTATGGAAAACTCGTTTCATCTCACAAAAGACGGCGAAGATCCGCTTTATGCGGTAACGCTTAATGACAAAAGGCGCTGTCCGTTTCTGACAGAGGACAATTTCTGCCGTATACAGCGCGAACTCGGCGCGGAGTATTTGTCTGACGTATGCTCAATTTATCCGCGAGGTCATTTTATAACAAGCAGCGCCTGCTATAACTACTGCTTTATGTCATGCCCTATCGTTATGAACAAACTGCTTAACGAGGACAAAAGCGCAGACCTTGTAAACCTGCAGGTAAGAACCAAAACGACGCTTAAAAATGCCTTTATGTTCAATGAACAGG
>CANQOJ010000175.1 GCA_947625455.1 uncultured Clostridia bacterium
TCGGCGTATGCCACTCCATGGCGCATAAGCTCGGCGCATATCACCATTTAGCTCACGGCGTTGCAAACGCGCTGCTTATCGAAGAAGTTATGCGCTTCAATGCCGCAGAGGTGCCAGCTAAAATGGGAACATTCTCACAGTATGCATATCCGCACACGCTTTCGCGTTATGCGCAGATTGCCGACTATCTCGAAATAAAGGGAAAAACCGATGAGGATAAACTTGAGGGGCTTATAAAGCTTATAAATGAACTCAAAAACAAAGTCGGAATCAAAAAGACCATCAAGGACTACGGCATAGACGAAAAGGCATTCCTTGATACGCTTGACGAAATGACCGAAAACGCATTTGACGACCAGTGCACGGGCGCAAACCCGCGCTACCCGCTGATGAGCGAGATAAAGCAGATGTACCTTAATGCGTACTACGGAAACAGAAAGTGAGGGATATAAATATGAACCTTGATAAAGTAATTGCGGTCAGAAACTCAAAGACAATATACCGCGACGGGGATAAATGCATAAAGCTGTTCAACGAAAACTACTCGAAAGACGACGTTTTAAACGAAGCGTTAAACCAGGCGCGTATTGAAAAAACAGGACTTAATATCCCGAAGATAATAGAGGTCACGACTG
The DNA here is from genome assembly GCA_947625455.1 of uncultured Clostridia bacterium. Lineage (GTDB taxonomy): Bacteria > Bacillota > Clostridia > Oscillospirales > Ruminococcaceae > CAG-115. Next base: position 636 of record CANQOJ010000175.1, read on the forward strand.
TTGACGGAAAGTGGGCGATAGTGTCGGAATATGTTGAGGGGAAAACGCTTTCACAGCTTATGAAAGAAAATCCCGACAAGACCGAAGAATATCTTGAACTCCTTGTTGACCTGCAGCTTGAAGTTCAGTCAAAAAGAGCGCCTTTGCTCAACAAGCTTAAGGACAAAATGCACCGCAAGATAGAAGAAGCAGATATTGACGCGACAACGCGCTATGACCTGCACACAAGGCTGGAGGGCATGCCGAAGCACAACAAAGTATGCCACGGCGATTTCTGCCCGTCAAACATCATTATAAAGCCGGACGGCACGCCCTGTATAATCGACTGGGCGCACGTCACGCAGGGCAACGCTTCAGCTGACGCGGCTAGGACATATCTTGTTCTGTGGCTTACATGGGACGAGAAAACAGCGCTGCGCTATCTTGATTTGTTCTGCGAGAAGAGCAAAACCGACAAGCGCTATGTCCAGAAGTGGATGCCGATAGTCGCCGCTTCGCAGTCCGTAAAGGGCAAGCCCGAAGAGCGCGAATTTCTGCTGTCATGGGCAAGCGTTGTCGAATACGAGTAATAAGGGGACGGGAATATGTTAGTGCAGATTTGTGTAGGAAGTTCCTGCCACCTTAAAGGCTCAAAGGATATTGTCGACCTTATGCGGGACGCTGTTGAAAAGCACAAGCTTGACGGCTATGTGACGCTTGCGGGGAGTTTCTGTACGGGAAAATGCAACCGCGACGGCGTTTCCGTTACGATTGACGACGAGGTTTACACGGGGATAACCCGCGAAAACTTCAGCGAGTTTTTTGGCGACAAGATACTTAGCTGTTTTGAAAAGGGAATTTAAAGTTCAGATTCGGGCTGTCGAGAAATGCTGACGGCATATGAAGTCTATCAACAGTCCGAGTTGAACATTTTGAAAGATGAAATTAAAAGTTCTATTTCAGACTGCCGAGAAAGCCCCAGATGCTAGGAAGCTGTAATGCAACTAGCCTTTGTGGCTGTTCGCATTATCCGCCTACGGCGGAAAACGCTTCGCTGACGACGCAGATGGGGTTTTATCGGCAGTCTGACTAGGACCATGTTGAAAGAGGAAATAAAGTTATTATGCAGAATTGTTTAACGCTAAAAAAGTCAAACTGCAAAAACTGCTATAAGTGCATACGCCACTGCCCCGTAAAGTCAATCCGCTTTTCGGGAAATCAGGCGCATATAATCAACAACGAATGCATTCTCTGCGGACAGTGCGTTGTGGTATGCCCGCAGAATGCAAAGGAGATAGTAAGCGAGGTCGAAAAGGTAAAGGTGCTTTTGCAGAGCGGGACGCCCGTTATCGTAAGCCTTGCGCCGTCGTTTGTTGCAAATTACAGCGGCGCGGGGATTGAAGCAATGACAGAAGCGCTGAAAAAACTCGGCTTTGCGGACGTTGAGGAAACGGCAATCGGCGCAACGATCGTAAAGACCGAGTATGAAAGGCTGATAAAGGAAGAACAGCGCGATATCGTCATTTCTTCCTGCTGTCATACGGTGAACTTGCTGATACAAAAGTACTTCCATGCGGAGCTGAAGTACCTTGCGGACGTGCTTTCGCCTATGCAGGCGCACTGTGCAGACATCAAAAAGCGCCGTCCCGAAGCAAAAACCGTGTTTATCGGTCCGTGCGTTTCAAAAAAGGACGAAGCGCAGTATTATGACGGCATTGTAGACGCGGCGCTGACATTTGACGAGCTGTCGGACTGGCTGAGGCTGGAGAGAATTGAAATCGAGCAGAAATCCGACAGCAACGAAAAAAGCCGCGCGCGCTTCTTCCCTACTACGGGCGGTATTTTGAAAACAATGAACCTTGACGCAGAGGGGTATACATATCTCGCAATTGACGGCGTGGACAGCTGTATTCAGGCGCTGCGCGATATCGAAAGCGGGAAACTGCACAAGTGTTTTATAGAGATGTCGGCTTGCAGAGGGAGCTGTGTCGGCGGTCCAGCAATGGAAAACCGTTCGGCTATCGAGGGGCATCTTGCCGTTGCTAAGTATGCGGGCAAGGAGGACTTTGAAATTGACGAGCAAAATCCCGACAACCTTAGAAAGCTGTTCACGCCTATTGAACTTAAAGGTCAGCAGCCGACAGAAACCGAAATTGCGTCTATACTGCGTCAAATGGGCAAGTTCAAGCCTGCTGACGAGCTAAACTGCGGCTCGTGCGGATACAACACCTGCCGTGAAAAAGCGGTTGCTATCTACAACGGAAAGTCGGAGATTTCAATGTGCCTGCCGTTCTTAAAGGACAAGGCTGAAAGCTTTTCGGACAATATCGTAAACAACACCCCCAACGGGCTTATTGTCGTAAACGAAAACCTCGAAGTTCAGCAGATAAACAACGCCGCCAGAAAAATAATGAATATCCGCACCGCGGCTGATGTCCTCGGCGACCAGGTCATAAGGATAATGGATCCAAAGCCGTTTATGGACGTTTTAAGTTCGGGAAAAGATTTGCGTGATGTGAGGACATATCTCGCGGAATACAAGAAGTTCGTAAAATTCACGATTGTTCACGACCACGAGTACCACATTCTTATCTGCATAATGCGCGACGAGACAATGGAACAGACCGAACGCCAGAAGAAAGAGAACATAAGCCGACAGACGGTTGAAATCGCGGACAAGGTGGTTGACAAGCAGATGAGGATTGTTCAGGAAATAGCGTCGCTGCTTGGAGAAACTGCGGCTGAAACAAAGATTGCGCTTACAAAGCTTAAGGAGTCGATAACCGATGAATAATCTGTGCTGTGAAGTTGGATACAAAAGCATAAATCATGTCGGCGAACAGCTTTGCGGCGACCATGTGGACGTTGTTGAACAGGGTGAAAACTCCTCGGTCATTGTTCTTGCGGACGGCTTGGGGAGCGGTGTTAAGGCAAGTATCCTCTCAACCCTCACCGCGAAGATAATCTCAACCATGATGGCGGAGGGGCTGTCGCTGGAGGACTGTGTTGAGACGATAGCGGCGACCTTGCCGATAGACGCGCAGAGGGGCGTTGCGTACTCAACGTTTACGATAATCCACCTGATTGAAAATCAAGCTGCGGAGCTTATACAGTACGACAATCCTATGATAATTGTCCTGCGTGACGGCAAAAATCTCGATTATCCCCGCACCGAAACAACTATCGGCGGCAAGAAAATTTTCAGTTCGACAATTAAACTGCGCGAGGACGATATTTTCGTTGCAATGAGCGACGGCTGCCCGCATGCGGGAATAGGCAGAGCGTATAATTTCGGCTGGAAGCGAGAGGACATAATCGACTACATGGAGGCAATCTCGGCGGGCGGCTATACCGCGAAAACGCTGTCAACAATGCTGGTTGACGAATGTGACAAGATTTACGGTCATGAGCCGGGCGACGACGCGACAGCGTGTGTGGTTAAGGTCAGAAAGCGCGAGCCTATGAACATCTTGTTCGGTCCTCCCTCTAATCGCGCGGACGGTGACAGAATGATGTCGCTGTTCTTCTCGAAAGAGGGAAAGCACATCATCTGCGGAGGAACAACGTCAACCGTTGCCGCAAAGTACCTAGGAAAACCCTTGCGCCCGACGCTCAATTTTGAGAGTTCGGATATTCCCCCGACAGCGGAGCTGGAGGGCGTTGACCTGGTGACAGAGGGCGTTATAACCGTGAACCGCGTGCTTGAATACGCAAAGGACTACCTCGAAAAGAACGAGAGCTACGAGGTGTGGGGCTTCAAGCGCGACGGCGCGTCGCTTATTTCAAGGCTTCTCTTTGAGGAGGCAACCGACATCAACTTCTACGTCGGCAGAGCCATAAACCCCGCACACCAAAATCCCGAACTACCTATCAATTTCAACATCAAAATGCAGCTCGTCGAGGAACTTTCCGACTGCCTTAAACGTATGGGCAAGAGAATAAAGGTGAGCTACTTCTAAATAGCGTGGTTTTAACAAGGGGAAAACTTTTTGAAAAAAGTTTTCCCCTTGAACCCTTTTCAAAAACTTTCATTATGGCTGGTGAAGATAAGGTTCTTTTGTGCATAATAGAAAAACAACTTTCAATTTAAAACAACGTTGGCGTTATAAAGTTTTTGAAAGGGGAGTTTGAGGGGAAAACTTTTTTCAAAAAGTTTTCCCCT
>CANQOJ010000176.1 GCA_947625455.1 uncultured Clostridia bacterium
GCAGTTCCATTCAAGTTATACTTAAAGAAAAACTTGAAAGGAGTTATTATGTCAACAGTATTCAGAGTTGAAAAGAACGGCAATTTCACGGTGATGTCAAATATCCACCTTAAGGACAGAAAATTGTCGTTAAGGGCAAAAGGATTGTTGTCAGTGATTTTGAGCTTGCCGCCCGAGTGGGATTACACGGTTAAAGGTTTGGCGAAGATAGTTGCGGACGGGGTGGACAGTGTGAGGAATGCCGTCAAGGAGCTTGAAAGCTTTGGTTACATAACACGCCGTCAGACAAGAGATGAGTTCGGCAAAATGGCACAGAACGAGTACCATGTCTACGAAAACCCGAAAGAGAACCCCGATTTTGAGCAACCCGATAACGTTCAAAATTCAGAGCAAACCACCGTTCAAACTTCCGCGCAATACGCCCGCTATACCGAACAAACCAACGTTAATTTAAAACAATCCTATGAAGATTACGAACAGCCAAAATCTTCCAAGTCCGACAAAGCGGACAATATTTTTTTGGCTTCTCCGTTGACGGAAAAGCCGTTGACGGAAAACCCGACAACGGCTTCACGGACAACGGATACTTATAATAATATATTAAATACTCAACAATCAAATACTCATCAATCAATCACTCACTCTCGCGCTTCGCGCGATTTGACGGAAAAGAGGACGGAGAGAGTGAGTGAGGAGAGAGAAAATTATATTTCTTTAATTCATGAGAACATAGGTTTTGACGGCTTCGCTGATAAAGAAAAGGTCAGCGAGTTGGTGAAACTTATGGCTGATGTGGCTTTCTTAAGGCAGAAAAGCATGATTATAAATGGCGGTGAAGTAACGATTGAGCAGATTAAACAGCGTTTTCTTGAGCTTCGCAAAGAACACATAGAGCAGGTGTTGTCGACACTTGACCGCAACGCAGGTACTGTGCGCAATCTTCGAGCATACTTGATAACTTTACTGTACAATGCGCCGACAGATGTTCTCAATTTCAAGAAAAACTGCGCTTCTTACGGCAACAACACCGCACCGCAAAGCAACAACCGCGCTTCATATGACAACAAACCCGCTTCGCCAAGCGATAACCGCGCTTCATATAACGGCTACTGCAAATCGTCATTTGACTACGATGAAGTCATGGAGAGCATTAAGGACAGGTACAGGCGGTTAGGCGAAAATAACCGACAGCATGGCGGGAATTATTGAGCGAATATGGTACGGTGGAAATCCTGCCTTATTGTCGAAAAATCTTGCGTAAAACTCAACATATAGTCCAAAACTCCTTGAAAAAAACAATATATTGCGCATTTTCGTTGACTATTTTGATTGAAATTCAACATACGCGAATATTGAATTTTGTAAAAAATGCACAAAAATGTGAACAAAAGTTTATCTTATCTTTTCTGAAAATTCTCTTGCAATTCTTGGGGAATTGAGATATAATATGATTGTGGGGAAAAGTGGTTAAAAATTTATAAAAATGGTTTGAAAATTCACTGAGAAATCACTTTGCTTCAAAAATGGGGAATTTTTTCTACGGAAACGCCGTTTGAGGAGAACGGCATGGGGCAGTTTTCTGGGGAATTAACGCTTTCGGGAAAGGGGGATAGAAATGTTCGGGCATTATGAACACACGGTTGACCAAAAGGGAAGAATGAACTTTCCCGCGAAACTCTTAAAAGAACTCGGCGAACATTTCTATATTTCCAAAAGCATTAATGAAAAGTGCCTTACAGTTTACACAAGCGAGAGCTGGAACACATTGTGCGAAAAATTAAAGGGCAATTCCTCCAAAAATGCGCTGGCGGTACAGAGATTTATTTTCGGCAGCGCCTGCGAGGCTGAACCCGACAAACAGGGCAGAATCGCCATTCCCTTGGCTTTGAGAACTTATGCGGGAATAACGGGCGAGGTTGTCGTTGTCGGCATGGCTGACAGAGCGGAGATTTGGGACAAAGCCGCCTGGGAGGAATACGAGAAGATTTTTGAGTCTATTGACTTCAATACGGCTCAGGGAGAGTTGGGTATTTAATGAGCATCGAGTTTTCGCACACAACGGTGCTGCTTAAACAGACAGTAGACGGCGCTTTCGGGGATAAAAGCGGCGTTTATGCAGACCTTACGGCAGGGGGAGGCGGTCATAGCCTTGAACTAGCCAAAAGACTTGACGGCGGCAGGCTTATCTGCTTTGACGCCGACGATGAGGCAATCGAAGCTTCAAAAAAGCGGCTGGAGGGTTATCCCGTCACGTTCGTGAGGTCAAATTTTAGGAACATCAGCGCTGAACTGGACAAGCTTGGGATAGACGAGCTTGACGGGATTATGGCTGATTTGGGCGTTTCGTCACATCAGCTTGACGACGCGGAGAGAGGGTTTTCGTTTCACAATGACGCGCCGCTTGATATGCGAATGAGCGGTGAGGGAATGAGCGCAAGAGATGTCGTAAACGAGTATGATTTTGAACATTTGAAGCGCATTTTGTACGAATACGGCGAGGAGAAATTCGCAGTGCAAATAACGTGGGGGATTGTTGAAGCCCGCATAAAAAAGCCGATTGAAACGACAGGGGAGCTTGCCGAGATAATCAAAAACAGCGTTCCCGGAACATACAGGCGCAAGAAAAATCCCTGCAGGAAGAGTTTTCAGGCGATAAGGATTGAAGTCAACGACGAGCTGAACGCCATATCCGAAGCGATTGAACAGGGGTTCGAGAGGCTTAAGGTCGGCGGGAAGATGTCGGTAATCACGTTTCATTCGCTTGAGGACAGGATTGTGAAAAATCATTTTCGGGATTTTTGCACGGGGTGTACATGCCCGCCCGAATTTCCCGTGTGCGTGTGCGGAAAGCTTCCGAGGGGAGAACTGGTGACAAAAAAGCCGATAACCCCGAGTGACGCGGAGATTGAACAAAATCCCCGAAGCCGAAGCGCAAAGCTTAGAATTATCAAAAAGATAAGAACATAAAAGGTTATTGAGAGAACAGGCTAATCGCAGTGCCTTGCACCGCGTTCAGATGATTAGAACACTTTATAAACCAAACTCTAGCTTCTAGCCCTCTTATTCTCTAACCTCTAAACGAAGGAGCAACAACAAAAATGAGTTACCATAACAATACTAATCTAGCATATGACCTTTCTCTTTTCGACCGTGCAAGCAGAGAAAAAGAAAGAAACGAAAAACGTGCGCAGAATCCGAAAATCAGAATGACGGCTGCGCCGTCGGTATCGAGGAGCGGTTCAATGTTTAAGGTTGCGGTGACGGCGCTGGTGATATTCGGGGCGCTGTGCGCGGTGAATTATTCCAACACAATGGTTGACGACGCGGCGCTTAAGATTGAAAATCAGCAGGAAGAACTAAGGGACGCGCTTGACGATAACGAGCTGCTGCAGAACAGACTCGATACAATGGTGAACACGTCGTATATTGAACAGTACGCCGAAGAAACGCTCGGAATGACAAAGGTTTCTCCGTCGCAGAAAGAATATATCAGCGTAAACACCGAGAAGCTTGTGCAGGTTGAAAAGCAGGAAAGCCTGGGTTTTATCGACGGGCTTAAATCGTGGTGGGAAGAAGTTTTGGAATACATTGGTTTTTGACGGCATATTATAAACTAAACAAGCTGTGCCGTCGGCTGAAACAAGCAAGGCTGACCGTTGCTTACGTTGGTAAGTACAGACTGCTTTGCTTTTTTGGTTTTTATTAAGGGGTGAATTTTGTGATAAATTCAAATAACAACAACAACCGCCGTGACGTTCAAAAGTCCGCTTCAAACAGAAAACCGCCCAAAAAGCACGAAACTTTCGGGCAGTTCATAAAACGTCAGTTTAAGCGTTTCGCGCTTTTTTTGAAGAAAAAGGACGAGGAAGAAGCGGAGAAAAAGCCTATACTCGGTTATCGCGGGAGACAGCTGCTTATACTTATCGGCGTTTTCGGGTTTTCGGCGTTTGTGGGGTATCATTTGCTGAAGTTTACCGTTATTGACGGCGACAACTGGAGAATGCTGGCTATGTCGCAGCAGACGCGCGAACTGTCCATTATGGCGAACAGGGGCACTATATATGACGCAAACGGCACTGTTTTAGCGCAGAGTTCAACCGTCTGGAATGTTATCATCGCGCCCAACGCCATCTACAAAACCGAAGAAAGCAGGCAGAAAAGCTATCAGAAGAAGCTTGAAAAGTGGAATAATGATTCAAATCCCGAAAAAGAGCCTATGCCCGAATATGTTCCGCTTGACGAGCTGATTGCCGAGAATTTGGCGAAAATACTTGAGGGCGTTGATCCGCAGGATATTATCGAACAGTGCAAAAATCACGACAAGGGTTATTATATCGTAAAGCGCAAAGTCGAAAAGCCCGAAGTTGTGGAAATACAGCAGTTTATGCTCGACAACGGCATTTTAAGCGACTGCATTGACACCGAGGAATCCAGCAAGCGCTATTATCCGAACGGTTCGCTTGCTTCGTCGGTTATCGGCTTTACAAACTTTGACGGTTACGGCGTTTACGGCATTGAAGCATATTATGACGATTATTTACGAGGCACTGACGGCAAGGCGTATTATACGACAGACGGCTTGGGGCATGGCGTTCAGTACGCGCAGGATTATTACTACTCGTCGGTTGACGGGTACAGTCTGGTGCTGACGATTGACGAGGTTATGCAGCATTACTGTGAGAAGTATCTCGAACAGTGCGTTTCGCAGTTTAAGGTAATAAACCGC
>CANQOJ010000177.1 GCA_947625455.1 uncultured Clostridia bacterium
TCACCCTGTATAAGCCTGTTCATAGGATAAAGGCGTTTCACGTCGCTAATACAGCTTTCAACAGCCTTTACCTGCGCATTTGTCGGAGTGAACGGCAGTGATTCATAAAACCCGTTCATGTCAATATCCGACATAACCGCGCCCGAAAGTGTTTTCCCTCGGCTTTTTATCTGCGAAAGCCCGAGCTTTAACGTCAGAAGTTCCTCAAAAACCAGTCTTTTCCGTGCCTGCTTGTACTCAGCTTCGGTTTTCGGAAAGTGAATTTTCCGCATAGCTTCGTCAGCGCTTATAAGTTCGTATTTTTCAAGAATATGCTTCGGCAGTGTTTCCGCGCGTTTTACAACAGAAAGCGCGGTTTTCATATTCGCGCTCAGCATATTGTTTGAAAGCCCCGCAGTAAGAGGATATTTCGGTATAAGTCCCTGTTTGTCGGGAGGCAGGAATTGCGGTGAACTTATCTGCAAACCAAGAGGAGTCCCCGAAATCTTGCCGTAGAAGATATATTCCTGATTTAATCTCAAGGTATCAAATGTGAATTTGGAGTTGAAGAAAACTGCCGTTATCTCGCCCTCGCCGTCAGTTAAAAGCGCCTTGTACACGGCAATCCTCGCGTATCTTGAAAACGGTTCGGACTTTTTAACGACAGTCGCCCTGAAAGCGCACATTTCTCCTATCTCGGCTTCGCGGATAGGCTTTGTGTTTGTGAAGTCAATATAGTCGCGAGGGTAAAATCCCGTGAGTTCTTCTACGGTTTCAATGCCCAGCTTTTTGTAAAGCCGTGCTTTTTTCTCGCCTACGCCCTTTAAAAACGTTATATCCATAAATCTTGTTAATTGTCTATTCTACAGATATTATGTAGTAATAGACCGGCTGACCGCCGTTTACAAGCACAATATCAATATCCGAACTTATCCTTGAACGCAGGTTGTCAAACGCTTCCTGCGCGTCCTCGTCAGACACGTCAGAACCATAAATCACCGTGATATAGCTTGACGACGGCGAAATGAGCCTCTTTACAAGCTTTGTGAGCGCCTTTGAGAGATTTCTTTCGGTAAAGACAATCTTTCCGTTGTCCATTGCGAGAAGTTCTCCCTCTTTTATCTTGTGACCGTCAAATTCACTGTCGCGCACCGCAAACGTTATCTGCCCGCTTGCCACGCGGTCGAATGCTTCGGTCATAGCCGCGCGGTTCTGCGCAAAATCGCCGTCGGGATTGTAGTTCATCATTGCGGTAATTCCCTGCGGGATAGTTCTCGTCTGAAGAACGCAGACGTTTCTGTCCGCAAGTTCCGCCGCCTGTTCAGCCGCCATGATTATATTCTTATTGTTCGGCAGAACGAAAACGTTCTTTGCGGGAGTCTGCCCTATTGCTTCAAGAATATCCTCGGTCGAGGGGTTCATTGTCTGACCGCCCATAACCACGTTGTCCGCGCCCAAATCCTTAAACAGCGCTTCAATTCCCGCGCCTGCCGCGACAGCCACAAATCCCGTTTCGTTTACGGGTTCAACAGGGGGCTTGCGCTTTTCCTGCTGTGCCTTGTCAGCTTTTACAACGCGTTCGTTGCGTTCGCGTATATTTTCAATCTTGATTTTCGTCAGTTCGCCGAACTTTATTCCCTCTTCAATTGCCTTTCCGGGGTGATTTGTGTCAATGTTTACCTTGATGATATTGTCCTCGTCCGCCGCCATAACATTTTCTCCCAGCGTTTCAAGTACGGCAAGCAAAGCGTCCTTATTTTTAGAACTGCTGTTTTTGACGATAATAAACTCCGCGCTGTAAGCAAAATCGGGTTTTTGTTCCGCCGCCGCAACTGCCGCGGGCGCAGACGGTCTTATGTCGCTGTCGTTAGGGATTATCCCTTTTCCGCTGATAACCGACAGCATGCCCTCTAAAATCACGATATATCCCATACCGCCCGCGTCAACAACTCCCGCCTTTTTAAGCGTCGGCAGTAACTCGGGTGTTTTATCAAGCGACTTTTTCGCTTCGTCAATATAAATCATCAGAAAATCTTCGATAGAAGCGTCGGTTTTGTCCTTTGTGTTTTCATAAGCTTCGCGCGCAACCGTCAGAATAGTGCCCTCTGTCGGCTTCATAACCGATTTATACGCCGCGTCAACGCCGATTTTGAACGCCGCAGACAAGTCCTTTGCGTCTGCATTATCCTTTCCCGAAAGCCCTTTTGAAAGTCCTCTGAACAACAGAGAAAGAATAACTCCCGAATTTCCTCTTGCGCCTCTTAACATAGCCGACGCGGCTTTCTTTGCGGCGTCCGAGGCGCTGATACTTGCAGGTGCGTTTGAAAGTTCAAGCGCCGCGTTTTTAATCGTCATTGACATATTTGTCCCCGTATCTCCGTCAGGCACGGGGAAAACGTTTAACTCGTCAACCTCTCTGCGGCGGTTATATATGTTGTTTGCTCCCGAAATAATAGCGTCGCGAAGCGTCTGTCCGTTTATAGTCATAACTGTTACTTGTCCTCTCGTTAAACTCTTATGCTGTCAACATACACGTTGACTTTTTCCACAGAAATTCCCGTGCTTTGTTCTACGGTATAGCCGACCTTGTGGATAATAGCCTTAGCCACGGCGTTCATGTTCACCCCGTACATAAGCGAAATATGCAGGTCGATTATCAGCTTATCCTTTGAGAATTTCACGTTTACTCCGCGCGCGTATGCCTTTTTCTTAGTGGGCAGCGCCGCGGCAATCGTTTCGCGGAAACCCTCTACATTCATTGAGATAACCCCAAAACAGCTTGTGACCGTCTTTCCTATTACCTCGGTGAAATATTCGGGCGAAATGGTGATTTTGCCGACATGATTTTGCAGAATTATCATATTTATACTCCTTTCAGAGAATATTTTCATTTCAGACTGCCGATAAAGCCCCATCTGCGTCGTCAGCGTTACTGCAACAGCCACAAAGGCTAGTTGCAGCAACGCTTCAGCGTTGAGCGCCCCGCGCTCAATGCGTGCATCTGGGGCTTTCTCGACAGTCTGAGATTTGTTTTTATTCAGTCTGCATTGTATACATCCCCGAAAAAGCCTTCTCTGCCATAAGCGCTTTTTCGCGGTTTTCAAACACTCCGAAAACAGCCGCGCCGCTTCCCGTGAGAGATGCGTTTTCAGCGCCGTTTTGAATTAAGGTTTTCTTGATTTCGGATATTTCTTCGCTTTTGTAAAGTTCTTCAAATACGTTGTACAGGCACATAGGAAATTCGTCAAAAAATCTTCCGAGCGCATTTTTCCGTTCAACAGGCGCTCTGTCGTACTGTTCATATGCCGCCTTGGTATCACATCTGAAATTCGGCATTACTATCAGATAGCTTTTTTTCGGCAGTTTCGGGCAGTCGCTGATTATCCCGCCCGTGCCTCTGCATAGCTTTGTTCCGTTTACAATGCAGAACGGAACATCAGCGCCTGCTTTCTCTCCGATTTTCAAAAGTTCGCTTGTTTCAATCGGATAATCATAAAGTTCATTAAGCCCTCTTAAAACCGCCGCCGCGTCAGCGCTTCCTCCGCCCATGCCCGCGCCGTGAGGAATATTTTTCTCGATATAGATTTCAATTCCGCCGTTTATGTCCAAAGCTTCAAAAAACAGCCTTGCCGCTTTATGGCATATATTCCCCTCGTTTTCGGGAATATCCGCATCCGAGCAGCCTACCCTTATTATGCCCGACATATTTCGCTTTATCGTAACAACATCACACAAGTCAACGCTCGTCATCACGGTTTCCAGCAGATGATATCCGTCGTCCCGCTTTCCCGTTATGTCAAGGTACAGATTAAGTTTTGCGGGAGCGTTAAGCGTTATTTCATTCATTTGCGAATTTCCTTTAAAAATTCTTCAATTCTCGAAAACGCGGTTTCAAGGTGACTTACGGAATACGCATATGACACTCTCACAAATCCCTCTCCGCTTTCTCCGAATGCATTTCCCGGCACAACTGCAACTTTCTTCCCGTATACAAGTTTTTCGCAAAACTCCTCGCTCGACATTCCCGTTGACTTTATGCATGGGAAAACATAAAACGCGCCCTCAGGCTCAAAGCATGAAAGCCCCATGTCGTTAAACGCCTTTACGCATAATCTCCTGCGCATATCGTATTCTTCAACCATGTGCTTTACGTCCGCTTCGCAGTCGTTTATTGCCTTTATAGCCGCGTACTGACTTACCGTAGGACTTGACATAATGCAGTACTGGTGCAGTTTAAGCATTTGCTTTATGACAGGCTTTGGTCCCGCTATATATCCAAGTCTCCAGCCCGTCATGGCGTATGCCTTTGAAAACCCGCTTATAACAAGCGTTCTTTCTCTCATGCCGTCAATTTCGGCAATCGAAACGTGCTTTTCGCCGTTGTACGTCATTTCGGCATATATCTCGTCCGAAGCTACTATTATGTTTGTACCTCTAAGAACTTCGGCTATCTGTTCAAGGTCGTTTCTTCTCATAACTGCGCCCGTAGGGTTGTTGGGATACGGCAGTACAAGCATTCTCGTTCTGTCGGTTATCTTCTCTTTCAGCGCCTTTGCAGTCAGTCTGAACTTATCCTCGGCTTTTGTGACAATCGGCACGGGAGTACCGCCCATCATTATCACAATCGGCGAATAGCACACAAAACTCGGTTCCGGCACAAGCACCTCGCACCCCGGCTCTATAAGCGCCCTCAC
>CANQOJ010000178.1 GCA_947625455.1 uncultured Clostridia bacterium
CTAACATTTTTCTGACATTTACTAACATATTCTAACAGATAATAACATATAATTACAGTATCTGACATTTTGTTACATAATTACAGCAAATTATTAGTTAAAAAACAACTTAAAATATTCAACTGCGTACCGACAAAACTAGTAAAATTTTTGTGCTATTTTCAGAGTTGCGAGTAGTACAGCATAACATGAACGCATTGAATGCGTACAACAAGCTCAACGCTAACGTTGCAGGTTTGAAAAAAGCTTCTGAAAAGCTCTCGTCCGGTTATCGTATCAACCGCGCGGGTGATGACGCTGCCGGCTTGGCAATCAGCGAGAAAATGAGAAGCCAGATTAGAGGCTTAAACCAGGCTGTTCGCAACTCGCAGGACGGCATTAACATGATCCAGACATTCGAGGGTGCGGCTACAAACGCTCACGAGATTCTTCAGAGAATGAAGGAACTTGCGGAAGAGTCTGCAACAGGTACATATGATAACACCACAGACCGCGATGCTATGCAGCTTGAATTTGATCAGTTGAATGATGAATTGAATCAGATAGCTGATACAGACTTCAACGGCAGACTTGCTTTGAACGGCGGCACAATGGCTGACGGTACGGTTGTAAACAATAACGATATCGTATCAGGTAAACCCACCGTTAATAACAACGAGATTGATGATCCCACAGGATCTGTTACCTATCATGACGGTGTTCACGGTGGACTTGATTACGGTGGGAACGGAACTATAAACGTTGACGGTGTTTCTATTAAAGTTCAAGGCGGTAAAGGTCTTGATAACAGTGGTCAAGCAGTTGGCAACTATGTAGTAGGCACAGGCGACAATGCAACAAACTATCAAACAAAACTTACGGTAGAAAATGGACAGATTAACGGAACAATTACCGCAAAAACAGAATATAAGGTTAATCCCGATGCATCCAGTATTACTATTTATGGCGAGACATACAGCATTAAAGCAAAGAAAGATGATACTGGTGATGTAACAAAAATGGAACTTGTTGATAAAGACGGAAATGTTGTTACAAAATTGGGAGAATCCGGAGCGACTGTAAAGTATAACGCTGACGACCAATCATTTATAATTACTCAAACATATACCGTTGCTAACGGAAAGGTTACAAATGCTGCCGGCAAGACCGTAGGTAAGTTGGATCTTACAAAGGGCGTATCCGTTTCAGACGCTTTCGAGCACGGCAAGCGCAACCTTACCTATTCTGACAGCATTACGCTCCAGACCGGCGCACGCTCTAAGGACGCTGTTGAATTTACGTTTGCATACACAACAAGCGGTATCGGCGACTTGAACGCTGACATGGATATCTCCGCTCGTGGACTTGGCACAACTCAGCTTTCTCTTGTAACCGCTGAAAAGGCAAACGCTGCTATTGACCATATAGACAACGCTATAAACAAGGTTTCTATGGTTCGTGCAACGTTCGGTGCTATCCAAAACCGTCTTGAATACAAGATTGACAATCTGACGACTACAAGTGAAAACTTGACCGAAGCTGAATCCTCAATCCGCGACACCGATATGGCAAGCGAAATGATGAACTACACGAAGTACAACATTCTTCAGCAGGCTGCTCAGTCTATGCTTGCACAGGCAAATCAGCAGCCGCAGTCCATACTTCAGCTTCTCGGCTAATTTCGGGTAAAACTTTTAAATTAAGTGCTTTCGTAATATTGCGGGAAGCGGCATAATATATGCATTTCCCGCAAAACGATAGCTTGCAAAAATTTTGATTTGTCGGAGGGCGACATGGCTGAAACAAAAAATTCGAGCAAGAAAACAATCATTATACTTTTGGTGATTATAATTGCTCTTATTATTGCAGGAGGCACGGCACTTATTCTCGTGCTTAACCGTTCTAACGATGACGGCGGACAGCAAAACGGAGCAGACGGAACAGCAGGAAAACAAATTCCTCTTGAAGTGTCCGCGGGCGTTCTTTCTCCCGATAAACTGAAGGAGTGGAACGAACAGGCGCTTAAAGAAATGGAAGATAATCAGATCCCCATGATTTATGCTCCAACCGCAAACAGCGCGGACGGTGTAAATTTCAAGTGCGATATCGGAAATCCCGAGGGCGCTAAGTATTATATCTATCTTGATCTTTATTCCGATGCTACATTGTCAGAAGAGGTTTATCTTTCGGGACTTATAGAGCCGGGCAAAGGCATAACTTCGTTCACGACAAACAGAGCGTTTCCCAAAGGGGAAACAGACGCAGTTCTTGTATTTACTACGGTGCAGGACGATATGAAAACCATAGTCGCACAGACAATGGTGGTTCTTACACTGTCGGTAAAATAAAATTTTTATTAACGGAGGACAAATTTATGAAAAAGAAAATTCTTGCTGGCGTTCTCGCCGCTGCTAGCGCATTATCTATGAGCGTATCCGCTTTCGCTGCTGAAAATGAAAAGGCTGTTACTAAGCCCGGTGAAATCGAGTATGATGTACCCGTAACTGCTCCTACAGTTGTTCTTGACCTCGTAATGCCTGCAAAACTTACGGCTGCTCTTAACCCGTATGGTGCAGAAATCAAGCTTGATACTACTGACACAACAAAAGTAACTACAGCTGGAATTGCTAGTACCGCTTATAAAGTAACAAATAATTCCGAGGATTATGGCGTTTACATTGACGCTACTGCTGTTACTACTATTGAAACCGCTGACAAGACAAAGTGGACTGTTTCTTCTAAAATTACAGACGGCACAAAGGGAGCAGCTCTTGCACTTATAGGTGCAGATGATATGACGAAATATGTTGCTGCATGTAAAATTGATGCCACACAAACAAGTGGTTTGAAAACAGCAGCTGCTACATCTGATGCTCAAGGCATGTTAGTTTTGGATTCTACGGTAGAAGCTAATAAGGAAACAGGTGTTGTTGCTGGTCAAACATCTCAAAAGAAAGTATTCTATGTTAAGGCTAAGGATACTGCGGCTGGTGAAATCTATATCGGTTTTGCAGGCGACCTCGCAGAAAGCAAAACAACTAGCGGTGTTACATCGGAAGTTGAATGGACTGAAGAAGACGCTATCAACGTAAACCTCGTTCTGAAAGTAACCGCTGGTCCTAAGACCTTCCCGACTACTTGATAGTTATATGAACGCATAATCAACTTGTCCCCTCTCCAGCGAGAGGGGATTTTGTTGTAAAAAACTATTGACAAATAGGAATTTGTGTGCTATAATGTAAGTGTGATAAAGAAAAGTGCTAATACGTTCCATGCTATCACAAAGATTTTCCCCCGAGTGCTCGACCGCTCGGGGGAATTTTTTAGGGTATGTGCTGTGCCGGATTAACGATTCCTGTCGATAAATGTACGGATCATTTCAACGAACAAACCCGCCGCAACAGAAACCAAAAATGCTAATACTATATCCATACCATCACCTCCCCTCGAAAAAATCTCGGAGGTAATCCGGCAATTTCATTATACCACAGAAAATGAATTTTGTCAATAATTGCCGCGGGAAGGTCACAGGAAATTTCGTATAAAAACTATTGACAAATTAAAGCTGCTATGCTATAATATAAGCGTGATAAAAAGCAGTTCCGGCAAACCTAAGAAATAACAAAGTTTGTCCCTCGAATGTGACATTCGGGGGACGTTTTTATGATATAGGAGAAACTATGGTTAAAGAAATAAAGGCGATTTTAAAATCAAAAAGCTTTTCGGAGGTTGTCGACAAATTCCCGTCAAGCTATATTGAGTTTATGGCATTTACACCGCTGTTTGTATTTATGATAATTCCGCTTTGGCAGTTTTTGCACAACGTCTTAAATCAAGGCGTGGTATTCTCTGCTTATTATTCAAAAACATATTTTGCTTTTATATTATGCTGTTCGGTAGGCGTTGCGGCTATCGCTCTTTATATTGCAAAAAATATCCGCGAACACGGCAAACCGTCGTTTAAAAGCGTTGTGAAAGAAAATGTTCCTCTGGCATTTTTCGCGGTGCTGATATTGCTTATGATTATTGCAACATGCGTGAACGGGTTTGACAAAAAGGCGGTTTACGGCGACTCTTATTCACATGAAAGCATTTTTAAATTTATAAGTTATTTCGCTCTGTATTTCCCCCTCGCGACAATCATTTCAAGCAACCGCCTGCGCGAAACGCTTTTATACTCTTTCATCATTTCAAGTCTTCCCGTGGCAATTTTCGGGTTTATCGATTATGTAATCGTGCCTTTAGATGCATTTGATTTCGGCACGGGGCTGTCGGGCGTGTTTCACAACTCAAATCACTACGGCTATTACCTCGCAATGGTTATGTCAGTCAGCGCGGTGCTGTTTATAAAGGAGAAAAGAACACCGCTGAAAATCCTGTGCGGCGCGTCATTTTTAATCAACAACATAGTTATGATTGAAAACGACTCTTTCGGCAGTTATATTGCCTGCTTTTTCGCGCTTATTTTCATCTGCGTTATAGTTTCGCTGAACGAACAGCGGTTCAATAAACTCGCTCTCGTCATGCCCGCAGTATTTATTGCGGTATCGGTCGTTATGGGATTGATAACGGGCATTGTCGGCAGAAACTTTGCTGTCTTATTCGGCGATTTATCTGATATTGCAACAAATTCCGAGGACGCAGGTCATGCGGGTTCAAGCAGGTGGCAGTTATGGT
>CANQOJ010000179.1 GCA_947625455.1 uncultured Clostridia bacterium
CCTGTGCGAGTTGTCGTATTCGTCGTCATACTCGTCATATTCATCATCACTGTCGTCATATTCATCGTTGTCTTCATCATCGCTGTCATCATCCGACATACCTATTGAACTTATACGAAGCTGTTTTCCGACAAAACTGCCGACAGCATTATCGCCAACGTCATTATCGTCGGCAACATCTTCATTATCGGAATTATCCTCGTTGATTAAAACATCTCTGTTGTCGTTAACTTCTTCATTATCGGCAACATCTATGCTTTCGCCGGCATTTTCGCTGTTGTCCGGAACATCTTCCTCAAACGGATCAGCGGGGGATTGCTGTATTTCCTCGGCTGTTTTGCCTATTTCCTTTTTCAGTTGTTCGGGATCAAGAGATACGATAATTGTGGTTGTGTTGCTTGTGTAGCCTTGCTGATTTGGATTATCGGTTTTTTCCTCCTGAACTTTCTCGTCAGTATCGGAAATGAACAGCATATCTCCCGAATTTTTCTTCGGTTTGTCTTTCAATGTCATTTCGGATTGAACATCTTGAACATCTTCATTTTCCTCAATGCTGTTTTCTTCTGCCTGCGGTTCAGGTTCGGAAATCTCCTGAACGGCATTTTCTTCATTATTTGTATTTATTTGGGAAACATCATTCGCTGTTTCCTGTTCAATATCATCATCAAAAATTTCGGCTTCTGTTTTTTCTTTTTCCTCAAAGAAAGGCACAAAAGTGCCGCCGCTTGTCTGGGTTTGTTCCCACACAAGCCTTGCGGTATACAGCATTTCGCTGTAATCATCTGATGTAAGCCCCGAATTTTCAAGCGTCAGCACAAGATTATGGAGGTTCATTGCGGGATTTGCCCTTATCTTGTTCACAACGGCTTTAGGCGCACCGCACCCGTCAAGTAATGTCAGAAAATCCGCTGAACCCATGCCGAGTTCGTGCAAACGGCTCAGAAAAGTGAACGCGTTAAGCTGAGGGAGTTGTGCGGAATCGTCCATAAGGTATTCGACAATGTTCTGCACGACCAGATTTTCGGGCACAACTCTGCGCCTCATGAGCGCCCGCATTTCCTCTACGGTCATCTTTATCCCTCCGTTTTCAGTCCTCTATATCAAGTTTCAGCTTTGCTCTGTCAAGCCGTTTTTTAACGCCTATTCTCGTCATTCCCATAAATGACGCAATATCGTCAACCGAACATTTCCCCGCAATATTAAGCGCCAGTACCATTCGTTCATCATCTTTAAGGTCAAACAGCGCTTCTTTTATTTCGGGCTGTTCAGCGTCAAGCGCGTCGTCCGTATACTGCCTTAATATGGCTTTCCTGTTTGCGCACAATGTTTTCATCATGAAAAAGCGGAACTGCTGTTCGGTTCTAAGTCCCGATATTGCCTCAAAACATTCTCTCGCTGTCATTGTCACGGCATTTATAGCGTCGTTGTCGTCTTTAAGCGTGTAAAATGCCGAGTAGTACATATCGCGGTAAACAAGCCTGTAAAGCTTTGCGAAAGCAGTAGCGTCGCCGCTTGCCGACTGTTCCGCTATCTGACGGTATTCTTTCTTATCCATTTAAATCCCTTATTCTTTTTCGGAAATTTTTATTCCCAACTCGTCAAGCTGTTCCTGTGAAACAGTTCCCGGCGCTTCGCTCATAAGTTCCGAAGCGTTCTGAACTTTCGGGAATGCTATGACGTCTCTTAAACTGTCGCACCCGCACATAAGCATAGCCAGTCTGTCAAGTCCTATTCCCGCGCCGCCGTGAGGAGGTGCGCCGTACTTGTACGCGTCAACAAGAAATCCGAATTTTGCCTTGATTTCTTCTTCGGTCATTCCGAGCATTTCAAACATGTGATTCTGAAGTTCGGGATCGTTTATTCTTATCGAACCCGAAAGCAATTCCACGCCGTTCAGCACAAGGTCGTAGCATTTTGCGCGGACTTTAGCCTTGTCGCTGTCAAGATACGGAATACACTCGTCAAGCGGCATTGTGAACGGGTGATGCATAGCGAGCCATTCTCCGCTTTCGTCGTCGTATTCAAAGAACGGAAACTCCGTAATCCAGGTAAAATTCCACTTCTGCGGGATAAAGTCAAGCTGTTTTGCGACTTTCAGCCTTAGCGCCCCAAGCACAGGCAGAACAACTTTGTCCTTGTCCGCGGCAATAAGCGCAACGTCTCCCTTTTCACACCCAAGCGCCGTCATTATCTTTTCAAGTTCGCCGTCTTTAAGGAATTTTGCAAACGAACAGTTTGGCGCGTCGTCTACCCAGCGTATATATGCCAAGCCCTTTGCGCCTATGCCCTTTACAAATTCGGTCAGCTTGTCTATTTCCTTTCTCGAAAGCGCTCCCGCGCCGCCTTTCGCGCAAATGCCGCGTACCGAGCCGCCGTTTTCGAGAGCGTTTTTGAACACAACAAACTCCGTATCCTTAACGATTTTGGAAATGTCCGTAATTTCCATTTCAAAGCGAGTATCGGGCTTGTCCGAGCCGTATCTCGACATAGCCTCGTCATATGTGAGACGGGGTAATGGCAACTGAATATCAACGTCCAGAATTTCCTTGTACAAACGTTTTACAAATCCCTCCAGACACTCCAGAATATCGTCAACGTCAACAAACGACATCTCCAAATCAATCTGCGTAAATTCGGGCTGTCTGTCCGCTCTCAAATCCTCGTCGCGGAAACATCTCGCAAGCTGAATATAACGGTCGTATCCCGCTATCATCAGAAGCTGTTTGTACATCTGCGGAGACTGCGGGAGGGCATAGAACTTGCCGTTGTGTATTCTTGACGGGACAATGTAATCCCTTGCGCCCTCCGGGGTTGACTTAATCATCATCGGCGTTTCAATTTCAAGAAATCCGTTTTCGTAGAAGTATTCTCTTGCAACTCTTGCAATATTGTGGCGCATAACGAGATTGTTTACGAGCGGTTCGCGCCTTAAGTCAAGATAGCGGTATTTAAGGCGAAGCTCCTCGTTTGTCTTGGAGTTGCTGACGATTTCAAAGGGCGGAGTCTGAGCCTTTGAGAGGATTTTAAGCTCGGAGGGCATGATTTCAATGCCGCCTGTTTTTATCTCCGTGTTCACGCTTTCTCTTCTGCGGACATTTCCCTTTACAAGCAGAACATCCTCGCTTCTGACAGTTTTTGCCTTTTCAAAGACAGCCTTGTCCGTAGTCTCGTCAAACGTCAGCTGAACAATACCCGTCCTGTCGCGCAGGTCGATAAAGATGATACCGCCCTTATCGCGTACTCTTGCCGTCCACCCGCCGACAGTAACTTCTTTCATCTCGTCCGTTACCTCTGCGCACATACACGTCCTTTTCAGACCGCCCATAGTGTCCATATTTGAATATCCCCTTTGTATTATTTGTTGTCATATAGAAATATTATAACATTATCCGACGATTTTTTCAATAGGAAAATTAAATTTTTAAGCGGCTAGAGGCTAGATTTTTTCACTATATTTTCCAAAAAAGTAATAGACAAAAACAAAGTTTTGTGGTATAATATAATGTGTATGTATTTAAATGCACACAATGTATATTTCTTGAAAGGAAGTTTTGAAAATGACTGTTACGGTAAACACTCTTATAGGTGAGATGCTTGACGAGAATGCGCAGGCTGTTGCGCCTATCCTTATGGAAATGGGCATGCACTGCCTTGGCTGTCCGTCGGCAAGAGGGGAGTCTATCGGCGAAGCGTGCGAAGTGCACGGTGTTGACGCAAACGAGATTGAAAAACAGCTCAACGCCGCTCTTTCCAAGTAATTGATACCCTTAGACAACAGGCTTAAAACCGTATTCGGGCTGTGCAGGGCGGGTGCTGTCGCCGCAGACGTCGGCACCGACCATGCACAGCTTGCGGCGGCGCTTGCTCTGGAAAAATCTTCAAAAGTTTACGCGTCCGACATAAAGGACGGTCCTCTTAATTCTGCAAGAAGAACGCTTGACAGATACGGCGTGAAAAACGCCGAAGTGATAAAATCCGACGGTCTGGAAAATATTCCTTGTGCAGATGATGTGATAGTATGCGGAATGGGCGGTGAACTTATCGCAAGGATAGTTGAAGAATGCCGTTTTACAAACGCAAATACAAGGTTTATTCTTCAGCCCATGACAAAAGCCGATTATCTAAGAAAACGGCTTTGCGGACAGGGATTTGAACTTATGGAAGAACATACCGCCGAAGATAACGGCAAAATCTACACGGTCATGCTGTGGAGGTTTACGGGAGTAAAGCGGGAAATTGACGAGATTGAGGCGCTGTGCGGGAAAAACCGTGACGGCAGATACCTAGGGAAAATTGCAAAAAAGCTTTTGAAAAATGCGGAAAATATGGAAAAGTCTGACAATTTTCCCGATGAAGCAAAGCGCCTGAAAGCGCAAGCCGAAATAATTATGGGAATGGCGAAAGATGAAGATTAAAGATATTTTAAGCTTTCTTGATGAAAAAGCACCGTTTCGTACTGCCGAAAGTTTTGACAACGTGGGGTTGCTTGTAGGTTCGGAAAATGCTGATGTATCAAGGGTTATGTGCTGTCTTGACATAACGCGCGGTGCTGTTGTTGAAGCGGCTGAAAAGGGCGCGGGGCTTATCGTTTCGCATCACCCCGTCATTTTCGGCGGT
>CANQOJ010000180.1 GCA_947625455.1 uncultured Clostridia bacterium
AACGTTTATGGTAGGCGACGGGATTTTGCCGTCAAACGAGGGCAGAGGATATGTTCTGCGCAGATTGCTGAGAAGAGCGGCGCGTCACGGGAGATTGCTCGGTTACCACAAGCCGTTTTTGTATGAAGTATGCGACACGGTGATTGACGAAAATCTGTCGGCATATCCCGAACTTGCCGAAAAGCGCTCATACATCAAGAAAGTCATTCAGACAGAAGAAGAAAGCTTTGCGAAAACGATTGACAACGGTTCGGCAATTCTTGACGACATGATAGAAGAACTCCGCAAAAACGGAAAGACGGTTTTACCGGGCGAAGATGTTTTCAAACTGCACGACACCTACGGTTTCCCGCTTGACCTTACAAAGGAGATACTCGCGGAAAAAGGACTTTCGGCTGATGAGGACGGCTTTAAGGAGTGCATGAAAGTTCAGAAAGAAACCGCGCGCAAGAATAAGGCGCTGGGCGGCGGCTGGGATAATGCCAAGAACACCGAACTTGACAGGTTCACTACCGAATTTGTGGGATATGATACATTGTCATGTGAAGCGAAGATACTTGCGATAACAAAGGACGGCGAATGTGCGGAAGTCTGCGGAGAGGGCGACGAGGTTGGAATTGTCATAGACAAAACACCGTTCTATGCGGAAATGGGCGGTCAGGTCGGCGACAGAGGAGTTATCTTCCATAATAACGACGAACTTGAAGTTCTGGACACTAAAAAACTCGGCGGCGGTCAGTTTATCTGCAAGTGCAAGGTAACAAAAGGCGGCTTTGAAGTTGGCGACATGGTAACGGCAAAGGTTGACGAACAACTGCGAATGGCGACGCAGAGAAACCACACCTGCTGTCATATACTTCAGGCGGCGCTAAGAAGCGTCCTCGGCGACCATGTTCACCAGTGCGGTTCGCTTGTTTCCGAAAATCAGTGCAGGTTCGACTTCTCGCATTTCAGCGCGCTTACTGACGAGGAGATACAGAAAGTTGAAGAGTATGTAAACAGCGTTATAATGGCGGCAGTGCCTGTGGTTACGGAAGTTCTTCCGATTGAAGAAGCGCGTAAAAAGGGCGCAATGGCGCTGTTCGGCGAGAAATACGGAGATGTCGTAAGGGTAGTTTCGGTCGGCGATTATTCAACAGAGTTCTGCGGCGGTACTCATCTTAAAAACTCGGCGCAGGCGGGATTGTTTAAAATCGTTCTGGAAACGTCTGTCGCAAGCGGTGTAAGGCGTATACAGGCGGTTACGGGCATGGGCGTTATGTCAATGCTGTACGGCTATAAAAATGCGCTTGACAAGACCTGCGCAGTGCTTAAGGCGCAGAATGAGGACGATTTAGTGCGCAGAGCGGAGAGTTTAATGACCGAAATGCGCGAAAAGGACAAGAAGATAGAAAGCATGGAACAAGCCGCCGCAAATGCAAAACTTGGCGACATTTTCGAGAACGTTCCCGAAATAAAGGGCGTAAAGATTGTTTCGGCAAGGCTTGACGGCATGGGCGCGGACGGTCTGCGCAAAATGGGAGATACCGTTGCGGATAAGTACGGCTGTTATGTGGCTGTTCTTGCGGGAACAGCTGACGGCAAGACAAACATTCTCTGCAAATGCTCAAAGAGCGCAGTTGAAAAGGGCTTGAACGCGGGAACTCTTGTGCGCGAGATAGCGGCAATAGCAGGCGGAAAAGGCGGTGGAAAGCCCGACCAGGCGATGGCGGGTGTACCCGATGTTTCAAAACTCGGCGACGCGCTTGGCGCTGTAGAGGAAATTGCCGAAAAGTATATAAAGTAACAAGTTGGTTTGGAGGAAAATATGGATAATTGTTTGTTCTGCAAAATAATAAAGGGTGAAATCCCCTCAACAAAGGTATACGAGGACGATAAAATACTTGCATTCCGCGACATCAACCCGCAGGCGCCCGTGCATATTCTTGTGATACCGAAAGTGCATATCGCGGGCGTTGACGAACTTAACGAGGGCAATTCTGCTGTCGTGTCGCATATCTTCGCAAAAATCGCTGAGATAGCGAAACAAGAGCATCTTGAAAACGGCTACCGCGTGGTTTCAAATGTCGGCGAGGACGGCGGGCAGACCGTGCGCCATCTGCATTTTCACATTCTCGGCGGTACGAAGCTGAATACACAAATGGCATAAAATGGGCGCGATTACGGAAACTCAGCTTAAAAACGAGCTGAAGTCGGGAAATCTTTCAAGAATATACTTCCTGTACGGCGAGGAGGATTTTCTTGTAAAGACGTATTCCGAGAGGATTGTTGACGCGGCTGTGGCAAAGGATATGCGCGACATGAACTTTGCGAAGTTCACCGAAACGCCGAGAGCGGCTGTTTTGGCGGATTATCTGGACGAAATGCCCGTTTTTGCGGACTACAAGTGCGCGCTTGTCATGAACCTTGAGTTTGACAAAATTGACGCGGCGGAGCAGAAAAAATATGCCGAGCTGTTTAAGAACATTCCCGAAACGGCGGTGCTTATTATTGACCAGCGCCGGATTGATCCCGCTTTGTACAGCGGTAAAAAGGGAAAGGACAAGCACAGCGACAAGGAAATCAACGCCGCGAAAAAACTTTTTGAAACTGTCGGAAAATACGCACAGTTATGCGAGTTCAAATACCTGTCAATGAACAGAGTATGCACTCAGATACGCAGAAGAGTAGAGCGCGCGGGCTGTACGATTGCTGACGAAAATGCGTCGGTTTTAGCGGAAGAATGCGGAATGAGCCTTACGCTTCTCGGCAACGAGATAGACAAGCTGTGTTCATATAAACAAAGCGGAGAGATAACCAAAAGCGATATAGACATGCTTGTGCCGAAGCGTGCCGACGCAGGAATATTCACGCTTTCCGACGCGCTTTTCGAGGGAGATACCCAAAAGGCGTTTGAAATTCTGGACGAGCTTTTTGCACAGCAGTTTGAGGAACACGAGATTTTCGGCGTTTTGTCGGGGTATTTTGTGAATTTATACCGCGCGAAGCTGGGAATGGCTGCGGGGAAAAGCTGGTCGGAAACCGCGCAGGCGTTTGGTTATTTCGGAGGAAAAAGCTATTCGCTGAAATTCGCTTATCCGAAAGCTTCAAAGCTTTCAGTGAGATATCTGGGCGACTGCCTGACGGTTATGTACAAAACTAACAAGCTTTTAAATTCGTCAAAAATGGACGGCAGGATAATTCTTGAAAGCGCGGTAGCCGAGCTGTCAATGATAAAGAGGACTGATGATTAAAATAAAACAGGCGATTGTCGTAGAGGGAAAATACGACAAGATAACGCTTTCAAACCTTGTGGACGCGGTGATTATCCCGACAAACGGCTTTGCCTTGTATAAAGACAAGGAAACCGCAGACCTTATAAAGATGTTTGCCGAAAAGACGGGGGTTATTATTCTGACCGACAGCGACAGCGCGGGTTTTCAGATACGTTCAAGGCTTAAAAACATCATAGGAAACGGAAAAGTTATAAACGTCTTTATCCCCGAAATAGCGGGAAAGGAAAAGAGAAAGCGCACGCCGTCAAAACAAGGGCTTCTGGGCGTTGAGGGAATGACTAAGGAAGTACTGCTGAAAGCATTCGAGAGAGCGGGAGTTTTTGCAGATGAAAGCGGGGAGAACAATAACCCCGTGACAAAATCTGATTTGCTTGACTTAGGGCTTTGCGGCGGCGAAAATTCGGCAAAGCTCAGGAAAGCGTTACAGTTAAAACTCGGATTTCCGTCGGGACTTTCGGCAAATATGCTGTTGGAAGCGGTAAACTCGCTGTATTCGCGTGAGGAATTTTTAAACGTTTCGCTAAAGATTTTGGGAGAGTTGAAGTAATGGTATTTTCAAGCCTTACGTTTTTGTTTTTCGGCTTTTTGCCGCTTACACTGATATGTTATTATCTTGTTCCTAAAAGGTTCAAGAACATTGTGATACTGATAAGCGGTCTTGTTTTCTACGCATGGGGCGAGCCGATATATGTTCTGGCTATGATAGCGTCAACGTTTATTGACTACACTGCGGGCAGAATTATAGCGAAGTATGACGACAAGCCGAAAATAAGGCTTGCCTGCCTTATAGTATCAATCGTAATGAACCTGGGGCTTCTGGGAACATTTAAGTATCTGGGCTTTATAATAAACTCTCTCAACGGCTGGTTTGGGCTTGAAATCCCAAACCCCAACTTACCATTGCCCATAGGAATAAGTTTCTTCACTTTCCAGTCCATGAGCTATACCATTGACCTTTACAGAAGAAACATAAAGGTTCAGAAAAGCGCCGTGAACTTTATGGCGTTCGTGACGCTTTTTCCGCAGATAGTTGCCGGTCCTATCGTAAGATATGAGGATATTCAGAATGAAATTGACGAGCGGACAATTGACGAGAAAATGCTTGGCGGCGGCATTTCGCGCTTTATAACGGGACTTGGCAAAAAAGTGCTTATCGCCAACAACATAGGCGCGCTGTGGACTGAAATAAAGGCGCTGGACTATTCAACGCTTTCGGCAGGCACGGCATGGCTCGGTATTCTGGCGTTTACGTTTCAGATATACTTTGACTTTTCTGGATATTCCGATATGGCAATAGGGCTTGGAAA
>CANQOJ010000181.1 GCA_947625455.1 uncultured Clostridia bacterium
CGCGGAAATTCTGCGTGAAAACGGCGTTAAGTCGGCGCTTATAAACCTTGGCGGAAACATCAAGCTTGTCGGTTGCCGTACTGACGGAAAGCCCTGGAAAATCGGCGTTGCAAACCCTCTTGACGCGCAAAGCAACATAGGCGTTCTTTCGGTTTCGGACTGCGCTGTTGTTACATCAGGCAATTATCAGCGCTATTTTGTCGAAAACGGTAAAATATACGGACACATCATTAATCCAAAAACAGGCTATCCCGCGGACAACGACCTGCTTTCGGTGACGGTAATTTCAGACAGCGGTACGCTTTGCGACGCGCTTTCAACCGCGCTTTTCGTAATGGGCAGTGAAAATGCCGAGCAATACTGGCGTGACAGCCAAAATTTTGAGGCGGTTTTTGTCACAAAGGACAACAAAGTAAAGGTTACAAGCGGAATTTACCAAAACTTTACTCTTGAAAATAATTCGGAGTTTAAGCTTGAAAAAATAGGATAAAAGAATACAGCTTGTATAAAATGTCAAAATTCAGACTGTATAGAAAGCCCCAGATACACGCATTATCCGCCTACGGCGGAAAACGCTGAAGCGGCACTGCGGCTAGGCTTTGTGCCTGCCCGCATTATGCACGCATAACGCTGTACCGCTGACGACGCAGATGGGGCTTTATATACAATCTGAAGAATATCCCTCGGACTGTTGCCCGAGGGATTTCCTGATTATTCACGAGTTAATGCGCAAATTACTTTCTTGCACCCTGCTCGTAGCTTTCAATCATTTTCTTAACCATCATACCGCCGATTGAGCCTGCCTGTCTTGAAGTCAGGTCGCCGTTATATCCGTTGCCGAGATTAACGCCAACTTCACTTGCAGACTGCATCTTAAGGCTTTCGAGGTTTGCTTTAGACTGCTTATTAGACATAGTTTTACTCCTTGATTAAATTCTTTAATGCAAAGACATTCCGAACAAATCAAAAATAACTTGTTCGCCTTTGCGCTATTATTATTTTCTGTGTGCTCAAAAATATTAAAGGGAATTGTTTCACGATTAGTTAAAAACTGTATTGCAAAAATAGTGAGTATGGTTTATAATATAGATATATTCATTATTAAATAGGAGTTGATTTTTATGAAATTTTTTAAAAATGCAATCGGAGTTATATTGTGCATTTCTGCGGTGCTGTCTATATCTGCCTGTCAAAGAGAGGGTTTTGATGTTTATGACGGAGAATACAACCCCTCAAATGTTATAACCAATTCCGACAGCGAATATGTTGACAGTTCAAACGGCGTTGACAGTACGGACAGCGGGGATTTACCGCAAAACGACGAAATGAACGTGTTTGAAATGGTTGAAGATATGAAAATCGGGTGGAATCTGGGCAATACATTCGACGCGTCTGACTGCACATGGCTTACTGATGAAATGCAGTATGAAAGCGCATGGAACGGCGAAATGACGCGCGAGGAGCATATTCAGGCGCTTAAGGACGCAGGCTTCAACGCTGTAAGAATACCCGTTTCGTGGCACAATCATGTTGACGCTGATTACAAAATAAGCGAGCCGTGGCTGAACAGAACCGAAGAAGTTGTAAAATGGTGCTTAGACCGCGATATGTACGTTATCCTCAATATTCACCACGACAACAGCACACAGTTTATGTACCCAAGCACGCAATACCTTGAACAATCCAAAAAATACGTTACTGCAATCTGGGAACAGCTTTCTGAGCGTTTTAAAAACTACAGTCACAAGCTGATTTTCGAGAGTATGAACGAACCGCGCCTTGTCGGTCATAACAACGAATGGTGGATAGACGCAAACAACGCCGACTGCAAAGATGCGATTTCCTGCATAAACGAGATAAATCAGGCGTTTGTTGATACTGTACGCAATTCGGGCGGGAACAACACATCACGTTATCTTATGTGTCCGGGCTATGACGCGTCAGCTGACGGCGCTTTGAATGACGGATTTGTTCTGCCGACAGATCCTGTTTCCGATAATGACCATCGCATAATCGTCACCGTTCATGCTTATGTACCATATGATTTCGCGCTCAACAAATGGGGAACAAACTCGTGGTCATCATCAAATCAAGCCGATACTGACGGCGTTACGGTATTTATGGATAACCTTTACAACAAATTCATAAGCCAAGGCACTGCCGTTATAATTGACGAATTTGGCGCGCTTGACAAAAACGGTAACGCCGCCATAAGAACAGAGTTTGCAGCTTTCTACGTTAAATCCGCCCGCGAGCGCAAAATAACTTGCTTCTGGTGGGACAACAACGCTTTCAACACTGACGGAGAAAACTTCGGACTTCTTGACAGAAAAACAAATACCTGGCAAAATGAAAGCATAATGAAAGCGCTTATCGAAAATTCATAAAGGTGAAATTCTATGAACCCGATTTCGGTTATTTTAATTCTGAGTTTAATTTGCGCCGTGATATCAGCGGTTATAATCGGAAATTTTTGGCTGATTTTAGTGTTGTTTGTCGGATTTGCTTTGGCATTTTCAATACTGTTCTGGTTAATTCTGGCGGTGTTTTCTGCGGTAATCCCGCGCGGGAAAGTATACAGCGAGCCGTCTGATGTTTATATTTGGCTGTTGAACACCGCGTATGCATTTGTATGTGCTGGCGCGGGAGTTAAGGTAAAAGCGAAAGGACTTGAAAAACTGCCCGAAAGACCGTTTTTGCTTGTGTCAAATCACCGTTCACAGCTTGACAACATGGTTCAATGCCTTGCAATAAGACCGAGGAAAATAGCGTATATCGCAAAAGCCGAACTGTTTAAAATACCGATAGTGCGCGGACTGATAACAAGATGCTGCTATATCTCTCTGGGAAGAAAAAGTTCACGAAATGACAAATCGGCAATTGAAACCGCCGAGGACTATATAAACCGCGGTGTTATGTCAATAGGAGTTTATCCCGAAGGACACCGCGGAAAAGACGGGCAAATGCTGAAATTCCATGCGGGCAGTTTTAAAACAGCTATCGGCACGGGCTGTCCTGTTGTCGTTTCAGCAATAACAGGCACCGAAAAGGTTCACAAGCGCTTTCCATTTCGCAGAACAGAGGTAAATTTTGACATTATTGAAGTCGTAAACCCAAAAGGGCGCAAATCAATCGAACTTTCGGAAGATATTCAGAAAATAATCAAAAAACATATTGAGGAGTGTGGAATATGACAGTTTATTACAATCCGCTTGCTGATAACGGAAAAGGACTTGAAAATGCTGAAAAAATCAAAGAGCTGACCTCTGAAAAGGTTGAATTTAAGGATATACGAGGCGTTGATTTCAAGGAAATGCTTAAAACCGAGGGAAAAATTGCCCTGTGCGGCGGCGACGGTACAATAAGCCGTCTGGTAAACAGAATTGACGTGATACCTGACAACCGCGAGATATTCTATTTCCCCGCAGGCACGGGAAACGATTTTACACGCGACGTCGGAAAAGACGGGCTTATTTTGCTTAACCCGTATATAAAGGACTTGCCGACGGCGGTTATAAAGGGAAAATCTTACAAGGTTTTAAACGGCATAGGATACGGGCTTGACGGGTATTGCTGCGAGATAGGCGACAAACTGCGCGCAAAGTCCGACAAACCCGTAAACTACCCCGCGATAGCGATAAAGGGCGTTTTATATGACTTCAAGCCGAGAAATGCCGTGGCTGTGGTTGACGGCAAAAAGTACGAATTTCAAAAGGTGTGGCTTGCACCGACTATGAACGGCAGATATTACGGCGGAGGAATGTGCATTACGCCTAACCAGAACAGACTGAACCCCGAACGCAAGGTAACGCTTGCCGTATGGTTCGGCGCGGGCAAATTTAAAACGCTGACAAGGTTTTCTTCGATATTCAAGGGAGAACACGTTAAATACACCGAAATGTTCCAAATGATTGAGGGGCATGACATTGAGGTCAAATTCGACCGCCCTACTCCCCTGCAAGTTGATGGGGAAACGATAACGGACGTTGAAAGCTACACAATGAAAAGCGCCGTGCTTGAAAAAGTTTAAAAATGCCTTGCTTTTTTCGGCAAAATGTGGTAAAATGTATTTGGAATTTTTTACATAATGGGAGATTAGTTAAATGAAAAAGAAAACAGCAATTTTAGCGGCGCTTGCGGTCATATTATGCGCGGGTTGTTCGCCGAGAGAAATTGACGGTGCAAATTCATCAGAAAACAGCGAAAATTCAAGCGCGAATTTAACCTATGATTCTGCATCAAGTTCGTCTTATTTTAATAATAGTAATTATAGTAGTGATAATGAAAATTTTAAGCCTGACTCCGCGTCTTCCGATGAGTTAAGCAGTTCAAGTTCGTTAAGTTTGTCAAATTTGTCAAGTTCATCATCTTCTGTTAAGTCTTTAAGTTCATCAAGTTCGTCCGTTCAGCCCGAACAGTCAACTCAATCCTCTAGCAGTTCAACTCAATCATCTTCGCAGTCAACCCCCGTACAATCTTCATCTTCAACCCCAACTCAGTCAAGCAGTCAAAAGCCCGTTCAGAGTTCGTCGAGCAAGCCCGCGGAAAGCAAGCCTGCTCAATCGTCTAGCAAACCG
>CANQOJ010000182.1 GCA_947625455.1 uncultured Clostridia bacterium
GCCTAGCCGCAGCACCGCTTCCGCGTATCTGGGGCTTTCTATACAGTCTGAAATTTGGCTTTTTATACACGCTGAACGCCTGACAATCCCGAAAATCAGAAAAATTCATCAACGGAGATGATATATTGAAAATTTTTATTAACGCGAAAACATCGGACGCCTGCGAAAACCTGCGCGAAAGCCTTGACGGATTTGCGGAGAGTTTTGCGTTGTGCTTTGATGATGAAAAGCAGTATGATTTCGGCGATTGCGGGGCAATAGTTGTATCAACGCCGCTGAGGACAGAGTTCGGGCTGAACTATGTGAACGAAGTTTCAAAACTCACGTCAGTGCCGATAATAGTGCTTGCAAGAGCGGATATTGCGGACGATATACAGCGCAGGATTAAGTTTACGGGCGCGTTTGTTGTGGAAAAGCCGTTTAAAAAGAGCGTGCTTCAGAGCGCATTGAAAATGGCGGCGCTTGCAAAAGAGAACATAAACCGCCTTGAGGACGAGAAAAACAAGCTCTCAAGACAGCTTGATGATGTGAAAGTCATAGACAGAGCGAAATGCTGTTTAATTCAGTACCTTAATCTCACCGAAGAACAAGCGCACAGACATATCCAAAAGCTTGCTATGGACACCAGAAAGTCGCAGAGGGAGATAGCGGAGGACGTATTGAGAACATACTTGGCATAGATGCAGTATACAATGGACAGTGGACAGTATGCAGTTAAGGTATTCACTCCGTGAATGATTTTAGATTGTTTTTATATTAAACGAGCGTAAACCTATCGGGGGTTTACGCTCCTTTAATATGAACACAATCTAAACAAACCGCGAAGCGGCACCATGTCTAGCCTCTAGCTTCTTAAATTCTAGCTTCTAGTTCTTGTAGAAACCTGCGGACTTTGCCCATACATACGCACTGTTCCGAGTTGTTGCCGAGCAAACTTTTGACTTTATCCAGAATTTCCCTTGCCTTGATTTCGTCCGTAAACTCAATTTCGATTTCAAAATCGCGCTTGTCGAAATATTCGCTCAAATCAAGGTCAATCTCCCCGCCGTCAAACCGCTTAACCATGCGCTTTGTAAACAGCTTTCCCAACCGTTTGACATTCGGCATATCCTCTCCTGACATCTGCTTTAACACCTCTCCCGAAATCGTTTCAGGCAAACTGTCAAGCTTTCGTTCAAGTTCCACACGCGAAAATTCCGTCTTTGTCGGCAGTTTTACCTGCAGGAAAAATTCGCCGTCAATCTCGCGCACCCTTGCCGTAATTCTCCTTGCTGACAGCGTAAGTTTGTCGGTATCATAGTAGTAGTTTGTCTGCAAAACCGTTTCGTCCCATGTAAATTCACCGCACAGTTTTTCATACTGCCCGCTTGTCAGCATCATCTTAAACTCGTTTTCAATCATAAATACCCGTCCTTGCCTCTAACCGTAACTTCTCCCGAATACACCTCAAACCGCCCGTTTTCGTCCTCGCAGATAAGCGAGCCGTTTTCGGCAACGTCCACCGCGCGCGCTATATGTTCGTCATTCCCGCGGGTTATCCTGACTTCGCGCCCCAGGTTTAAAAGACGCGCTTTGTATTCCGAATAACATTCCTTGAACGTCATTTCCGCGCGCGAAATGACGTTTTCGCGTATTTTTTTGCACAATACTTCTTTCGGCAGTTCAACACCGCTTGCCTCTTTCAGTGAAACCGCATTTAAAAGCCCTACGCTTTTGAAATATTCATCAGTTTGTGAAATATTAACGCCTATTCCGCAAATGACGTTTAAAGTGTCACCAAATCTCACGCTTTCGCATAAAATACCACAGACCTTGCGATTTTCGATTATTATGTCGTTAGACCATTTTATGCCCGCTTTTACGCCGGTATAAAGTTCTTCAACGGCGCTGCATACCGCAAGTCCTACCCGCGCTGTCAGCGTTTCAAAATCACGCGGGTTTTTCAAAAGCACCGACATCGCCAGCATTCCGCTTGCTGTATTCCAAACATGACCGCGCCTGCCTCTGCCCATAGTCTGCCTTTCAGCCGTAACGCAGGCGCCGTCCGAAAGCGAATTGCAGTGTTCTTTCAGCCAGTCGTTTGTTGAAGTTGTTTCTTTCAGAAAAATGATTTCGTCCATTGTAATATTCCTTAAAGTTCACGAATATTCATAGTTACAGCGCGTTTTTCGCTGATTTCAATAACACCGCAGGAGGGTTTTGAACCTCCGCGCGGAAGTGACGTGCTGCCGGGGTTCATAACGTAAATCCCGTTCACAATATCGCAGAACGGAACGTGCGTGTGACCGTAAAGCGCAATATCGCAGTTGTTTAGCCTTGCTTCATCTGTCAGCAG
This sequence comes from uncultured Clostridia bacterium, assembly GCA_947625455.1. Taxonomy (GTDB): domain Bacteria; phylum Bacillota; class Clostridia; order Oscillospirales; family Ruminococcaceae; genus CAG-115. The sequence continues at coordinate 2,336 of CANQOJ010000182.1, forward strand.
ATTAAGCGTTGACTTAACCGAAAACGTATGCCCGTGACAGCAGAAGATGTTCACGCCCTGTTTTGTGCGGACAATATGCGTTGTTTCATGAAATCCGAAGTCGCAGTTGCCTTGAACATAAACCATAGGAAAAACGGGATAAATATCGGAAAGGTCGTCAATGTCATTTTCCCCGTCACCGAGGTGAATAAGCATATCCGCGTCTGAATTGTTCTTAAATGCTTTAAGCAGTGAACCAAAATCGCGGTGACTGTCCGAAACAACCAGAATTTTCATTTCGTAAAAACCTCCGTTCAACTTAAAGATTATATCATATAAACGGGCATATTAAAAGTATTTTTGCAAATTTTTAGTTATTTTGCACAATAATGACAGGAGGAAATTGTTATGGATAACAAAAATTATGACCAGCTTATTGCAAAAGCAAGTCAAAAACTCGGCATATCTTCAGAACAACTTAAACGCACGCTTGAAAAAGGAGACGTGAAAGCGCTTTCACAGGGGCTTTCAAAGTCCGACAAGGAGAAATTGCGTTCGGTGTTGTCAAATAAAGAACTTATGGATAAATTAAAAAACGCGTCAACACCGGAGGATTTGATGAAACTGTTAGGCAAACGTTGAGGATATTTTGATGCGACTAAACGGAGGCGTGTGGGGATATGAACAACATTGAGGATATACTCCGTGCGATTGTTGACGACGACAGCGAAGAAGATAATGACGGCGCTAAGGATTGCGGTAAAAGTGATGAAGAACAGGGGTTGTTTTCGGGACTTGACACGGAAATGCTCTTAAAGCTTATGGGGCTGCTTGAAACGTTAAATCAGCCCGACGACAGCGAGCGTTTTCTGCTTGCGTTAAAACCGCTGCTTCGTCAGGAAAACCGCCCTAAAATTGACTCCGCTTTAAGACTTATAAAGCTTTTTACGCTTATTCCGATATTAAAAGACGCGGGAATTTTTGATAAATTATTGTAATTTTTTCAGCGATTTTTGGGTTAATTTTTTGATGTGTTTTTTATTGAATTTTTCGGTCATTTTTTATATGATTTTCAGGGGGTGAAATTATGGTTTGCAATACCACTCAATCCGCATTGTATAAGGTTGTAGCGGACTACAACAATGAACTTGACAAACGGCAGAATTATGCTCAAAAAACAACCGAAAATATGCCCTCAAAAACAAACAAAAATCACATAAAAAATTCAAGCGAAAATAACGGCAAAAATTATCGCAAAAATTACCGTCAAGTACGGAATAATAATTGCCACAAAAATTACCGAATAATAAATACGCATAATAATTTCAATATTTCAAATTTATTTTCCGACAGCGACTTTGTGCTTATATGCACTTTGATTTTCATATTGTCAAAAAATAATGCGGATAAAAAAATCATTCTGGCGCTTGTTTTTGTGCTTATAAGCTGAAATGCACAAAAATTACCGAAAAAAACGAGAAAATTCTACGGGAAAGTGCTTGAAAAATATTTTGGATTGTTGTATAATGAATAATAGTATAGATTTAAAAGACGTTTACACAACAAGAGTACCCGTGTTGACATAGCCACAGAGAGCCGTGAAAGCTGAGAAACGGCGCTTGAAATTCGGAGAAGTGCGGTTGTGAAGTCGGTCGGAGGAAATGCCGGCACGTTTTCCGCGTTAAGGAATTTTGAGGGGCATTTGCCCGAAGCGAAGTGGAACCGCGTATAATTAACGCCTTCGCGCCGTTTGGCGCGGAGTTTTTGTTTTTGGGAGAATTTATGTTTGACAGACTTAAGGAAGAAATTGCGTCAATAAAAGCGCGCGATCCCGCCGTGAAGTCGTCGATTGAGGTACTTCTTTTGTACCCGTCGTTTAGGGCGGTGAGGGATTACCGAATTGCGCACTGGTTTTTTGTGAGAGGGCATTTTTTCATAGCCCGCTGGATTTCACAGCATTCCCGTCATGTCACGGGAATTGAGATACACCCCGGCGCAAAGATAGGCAAGGGCTTGTTTATAGACCACGGTGCGGGCGTTGTTATCGGCGAAACAACCGAGATAGGCGACAACTGCACGCTTTATCAGAATGTAACCCTCGGCGGTACGGGAAAGGACGTCGGAAAGCGTCACCCGACACTCGGCAACAACGTCATGGTCGGCGCGGGAGCAAGAGTTCTAGGACCTATGAAGATAGGCGACAACTCCAAAATCGCGGCAAACGCCGTTGTGCTTC